>CAQBGY010000097.1 GCA_948759685.1 uncultured Eubacterium sp. | reverse complement strand
ACAGGTCTGGAGAGTGTCTGTTAAGTCTTTTCGGGCATAGCAATACCGCCCACCAAAATACCGTTTTTTTATATAGTGGACGTTTGCCTTAAAACCTTATGAAATAAAATAGAGCCAACGAACTGTGATTTTATTTCACAAGTTCATCGGCTCTGCGTCTTTGCGTCTGGCTCTGCGATGACTGTCATCCTTAAATTTGTTACTTCAATCAATGTTTCCTGTCTGCATTTCGGACAATAGAGAGGATAGTTTCTTAAAATAGTGTCCTCTCTGATTTTGTTACGGGTTTTGTTTCCGCATATAGGACAATATACCCATTCTATTTTATGTAACACGACATATATCCTCCTCAAAGATTTATCAAATATACATATGCTTCCTCGTTATCAAAAGTAAAGCTCCTACAATAATTCCCACCATTTTTCTCGATTGTTTTTATTGAAGCAGCATTGTCCTTTTCAACTGATAACTGCAACTGTTTCAGACCGTATTTTCTCGCAACCAAACATATTTGTCTTAATATTTCAGTAGCATACCCTTTTCTTCTTTCTGACGGTCTTACGCTATATCCACAATTACCAAAATCTTTTAGGAAATCATTTAATTGATACCTCAAATCAACAATGCCAACAATTTTATTATCTGACACCCTAACTGCAAAAAATGTATCTGTTAAAACCCAATTAGGGTCAACAGTCTCCGTACTTGAATTGGCAATGACTTTCTTAAGCCATTCCTCATAAGAAGCAATCTTATCAAATAATTCACTCCCATTGATTATCTGTTCTCCAAAATCAAAATGCTCCTGCCGATATTCAAGCGCTTTATCTTTCAATCCTAAACTCGGCTTTACAAGCCGTATTTCTTCATATGCCATCATTCATTCCTCCACTTTATAAAATTTAATTTTTCAAACCATGATTTCCATGCCATCATAAGCGAATAAGATATTATCAAGTTCTTTTTCAAGTTCCTTGTAATAGCCATATGATTTCCCCCATATTTCATCAATATGTGTAACTATAATCTTCTTGATTCTATAATAGTTTTTCAGTTCTATAACCTCATCCAAAGTGAATATTTCATCTTTCAAAGGCGTATCCATAAGCTTCGTTCCATCATTTAATATTCCATCATCAGAAACCATGCTTATAATCAAAATATCTGCATCAAAATATAAGTCATTATGAGCAAAAGGTTTCGGATTGCAACAGGCATAGATAACCTTTTTTTCATGCTCTTTCAGAACATAAAAAGTGATATTTCGGCTTGGGTTATTGTTGATTAAGTCTATGTCAATATTATCTATTTTTATATGCGGTGTTTCATTAACAGAAATACAATGAAGAACGTCACCATAATATTTAAAGCAGTCACGGTTCATTTGGTTTATATCTCTAATGACCTCTGGAAGAGCATAAAAGCCAATAGGCATACTCGTTCCTTTAATAAAGTCGCAGCCTATCTTTTCAACAATCCGAATACCCCTGACATGGTCTGGGTCACTATGGGAAATGGAAAGGTGCTTCACTTCCGATATTCTTTGTCTGTTGCAGGCTACCGCAATATCTTCGGGTGTGTCTATCAACATTTTTATATCGTCAATATACAGGCTTGGTCCTAACCGTTCATACCTGCCGCCTTTTCGTCTGGCTTCTTCACAAATTTTACATTTACAAAATGAACTCGGAATAATTGACATGCCGCCACTACCAATAATTTTCAATTTCAAATCTTTCACACCACCTTTCGCATGAATCGCAAGGAATAATAATGCGTTTTTATTCATGTTAAATATTTAAGCAATATCGCTATTACTGCCGCTTTTCACTAATATTTTTCTTATTTCTTTTATGATTCTGGAAGGTGTTTCTTTATCCATAGGCATAAGTTTACTGTACATCCTTACCCCTTGATACGAGAACACAATTAAATCAAATAGCGCAGAAATATTCACTTCATTAAATTCATGCCTGTCCATTCCGTATTGTATTAGCTTCTTCCATGTATTTGCTGAAATTAAATATTGTTCATATAGCGTATTGCTCTGATTTGCAATATCACGAATACTAAAATACTCATATATTGCTATGCTTAATGAAGATTGGCTGTCAAGCATTTCATTCTCATACTTGTTTAAAATTTCATCCAAAATAGTCACTGCCGAACAATTTTGTTCAATCCTTAAATCAATCTCATTATCCTGCTCACTTGTCATATCATCAATAATCTCTTGAAAAATTTGACGTGTGCTTTCGTAATGGCAATATAGCCCGCCTCTGCTTAATTTCGCCGCATCGCAGATATCCTTCATTGTAACTTGCTTAAAGCCTTTTTCTGCAAACAAAGAACATGCACATTTCTTTATATGTTTCCTTGTTTCCTGTCCTCTTTTATTCATAAGCAACCCTACTTTCCGACATATGTGTCTGAAATCATTATACGACACTTGTGTCTGGAAGTCAATAAAAAGCGGCAAAGATTTCTCTCTACCGCCATCAACGTCTAACTATAAATAATTTCCTCGTTCACAATCTCTCTTGCACAAGCCCTTATGTTATTTAAGTGTTGCACCCATTCTAAGGCGTTTTCTTCCTTTAGACGTTCTGTTATGCCCTGTGCCTGTTTCATTCCCTCTATGAGCCTTTCAAAGCGTTCCTGTGCCTGCCTGTCTATGTCGGCAAGGTAAGTATTGAGTTTGCCGCTCGTTAGAAGATTGGTATATGTAATCCTTCGGTACTGCTTCAGATAGTCCAGATGCCGCTGTCCCCATGTGCCTATCGGCTGTTCTTCTTCGGCGGGTAATCTTAAATCTGGAATAAGATACCCATTTTCCTCGTGATATGTGCCGCCTAACTGTTCAAATATTGATTTCATATGCAAAAACTCCTTTTCTGTATGGTTTGGTTTCTGCGGGGTATCTGCAAGCAATGTATCAGCAGGCTGTATGTATAGGTTATCTTTAAGTTAAGTAATCCCCACATTTTTCATAGGATATGTTCATTGTCTGTTCCTCTCCTTCCATAAAATTTACATTTCCTGCTGCCACCGCTTATTCTTTTCCGGCAATACCTGCGTATTTTTTCTCTGACGGTTGTGTTCAGCCGCATCCGCTTTTGCATCTTCCAGTTTTTGTTTCATCGTCTTTGGAGCAAGCGATTTTACAAATTCCACAAACGCCTCTCCAAGTCCCATTGATGCTACAAACCGTTTTAATTTTTCGACTTGCTCAGTAAGCACAGCTATATTCTTCTCCAAATTTGATATCTTCTTCTCATACTTTTCCAAAAGATGATTTCTTGATACTGCCTTATTAAAAGCATCCAGTATTTTATTCCAGTCGCTTTTCTTCACTTTGACATATTCCTCGCTACTGAAAAGATTGGCTACCGGAACGGCAGCGCTTTTCATATTTTTTGTTTCCGCCACCACTTCCTTTGAAATCAATTGAAATGTATCTGCCCTTAAATCATGTTTGGCAAGAACCTCCTGCGCCGCCTTTTCTTTTGCCTCTGCTTCCTCAATCTGTTCCGTAAGCTCCTGCGCCTGCAAAAACAATTCATTGTTATGTACTTCCATTTCCTGCACCTGACCATGTAGGTCAGATGCCCGCTTCTGCAAACTTTCATTACACTGCTCCAAAGTTTCATTCTGCTTATCCAGCTTTTCCGCTTCTGCCTCAAGACACTCTACTTTCCGCATTACTGCTTTGTATTCCGGCAGAGTAAGATTATCGCGCTTATCTCCTTTGATTTCTACCTCTATTCCACGCTCCCGGCATAAATCCATTAAATAATCACGCTCTCTTGCCTCCCAGTCAATCACCTCATTGTCATACCTGCCTTTGCCCTTTTCAAATCCCATCTGCTGAAGGGCTTTGGAAATGCTGTTCCTTGTTTTCATGCCCTTTTTATATCCGTCTGCGACAGGGATATAGTCTATATGCAGATGCGGCGTTGCCTCATCCAAATGCAGAACACAGTTAAATAAATATAAATTAGGGTTTCGTTCCTGAAAAGTTCTTGCATACTCGTCCAACAAATCAACTGCCTCTTTTGCCGCCTCTGTCAGATTTCCATCTTCATCCACAACAGGCGTATCGTACTTTGTGCCAAGCTGTACAATATTTTCATAAAACACATTCTCCCCGTTATCGGAATTTTCTATCTTTTTCACATAATTACTGATTTTTCTGTCATTGCGTTTCTGCCCTGCATTATATTCCCTGACAGCCTCACCAAAACATTTTTCATAAGCATCTGCTATGGATTCCCTGATATATGTTTTGTTCCAGCCTGTTCTTTCCGGAAAGACATTATTTGCTATAAATTCCCTGTTGTTGTGCGCCAGACTTCCATCACCTTTCGGAAAAGATATAGTTCTTCCCGCCATTTTCTGCCTCCCTCCTGACTTAAATATTGCTCTAAATGCTTCGCATTTATCGCTGCTGTGCCAGTGAAAACAAATGCCGCATTGCATCGCTTGTTTTCACTTTGAGCACAGCATTTTGTTACTTTTGACAAAAGTAACGCCTTATTACTTCTGACGCATACGCATCAGAAGTAAGGCGCTCTCCGAGGGTAGTATTTGCCGTTGGCAAACACCGTCTGCCTAACGGCATCCGTAGTCTGTCGGAAAAACCATCCGTCAGACTACTCATTCCGGCAAAAAGCCGCCGTCATTCGCTTTGGGTGACAGTACCGAATAAATACTTTTCGGCACCTTTCCGTAAGCTCCCTTTTCGGAAATGAGTACCGAATATATAAATTCGGAACCGCCTATTCACCCATTGTAAAAGCAAATGCCATCATATCCTCAGATAATTCCGCCTCCTGCGTCTGTCCTAATTCATTACTGTCATCCGTTTCCGCTGCCTTAACCACGTCAGCTTGAAAATCCAAAGTATGTTCCTGAAAGCATTTTTCCATATGTTCTGTCAGAATTTCCTGTAAACTCCAAAACTTAGCTTCCAGCACCCTCGCAAACATTTCTTCTAATTGTTCAAATTCGTATTCTGACTGTTTTAATGAAAGAGTAAGTAATTCTTCCGGTTTATCTGCTCTTATTTCATTCTTGCTGTCAAGAACCGCAACAAACGCATCAGAAAGTATCTTCCCGTAAGAACCGTCCCTTCTCGTTATTCCCTGTAGATATTCCCAAGTCCTGCGCTGGTTTTCATCTTCCATGCAGAATTTTATATTACTGCATTTATAAGTTTTCCTTATGGCATTACCTCTGTCTGCGCTGTTTTTGTGCCGCAAGATACTCATACCCCTTTGCATTGGCACAAATATCAGTAATAAAAGTAACTTCCACTTTACCTGCCAATTCTGTGTAATTCCGAAGCAGACATCCGCCTCCGCCAATCACATATAAATGCACCAATCCTTCTTTATAACCGTAATCAACCAAACGCTTTCTAATATTTTCTGCATACTGTTTTGCTATACGCTCTACTTTTACAGCCGTAACATCTGTTCTGCCCTGTATACCATTCCAAAGAAGCGGTTCAATCAGCATTTCGGGTATATCCTCACCATTTTCTTTTGACAACTCTTTCTGTATCTCCTTCATGCAGATACCCACGCCAAATTTATCTGTCACAAGGCTCTTTTCCAATGGCTTGTTATCAATGATCTGCATCACGTTCATGGTTCCGTTTCCAATGTCTGCCAGCATATTCATCCCCGGCATTGTGCCCAAATTAACAATCGCGGCAAATCCCTGCGGGAATACCTCTACACCGCACAGGTGCACATGATATCTTTCCTTACGAAATTCAAAGTGTAACTCCTGCTCTTTCAACAGATAACGCTTAAAATCTGCCCCCTGATTTTTCATCCATGCAAGAGGAAGTCCCACTGCCAATCTTACATTCGCTTCATGGAGTCCTCTAAACATCAATTCCTCCGCCAATGCCGCAAGCGTCAAAATATGAAAATCCTCAGATTCCGTTTTGTTGCCCTGATACACTAAATGCGACTCTCCTATTACATAAAACTTATCCTTGTATTTTACAAAATTTCTGCTTACAATCGGTTCTTCTTCCATACACTCCACACCCGTCTTAAATATCCTGTGCGCAGTCTTCATATTCCCATATCCATGATCCACTCCGATAATTATTTTTGTGCTGCTGTTAAATTTCTGCATATAAAATACCCTCCTTAAATGCTCTGTTTATCTGTCCGTTTACATGTTTTGTTTACAAATACTCTTTTAAAAATTTTCCGTTTACACTGTTTACAAATCCTCAAAGCATTATATTTACTGACTTTTCCTGTAAACCGATTTGTTTACTTTCCTGTCAACAGAAGCTTGTAAACAGAATTTGTAAACGAAGCCTAAAAAACTTTTTCTTGTTCCGATACGACCTCACTCTTTTGTTTCCTCGAATGGAGTTGATACATTCTCCGGCAATTTTCGGAATCCATTCTTATCCGTTACTCTCCGCCACCCTCTCTGTGTACCATATCCGGCAAACCTGTGAGATGAAACTTTCTCCCATCCGACAATGCTGTGGTTCATAACATTGTTAATCTCTTTCAGTTCCCAATCTTTTGGCGTATCGTACTCATGATGGAACGCTTCCTTATAAATCATAATGCTGCACACATAATCTTCCGATAGCTCGTCCAGCCATAACTGGATAATTCCTACTTTTGCATCCTCCGGCATGAATTCCTTCTGCATTTCTTTCAGATATTCCTCTGTACCCCTTGATAATTTCAACTCATGAAAACCATTCCAATATAATACCATCGCCTCCGCCCATGCCTGTCTGATATATTCCCTCGCTTCTTTTTCATTCGCAAGAATATGTTTCTCCACTCTTTCAGGGTGTACCAACACAGGCGCAAAACGGCGGTTTCCTGTCCTGTCAAGCGGCAGAAAATCCATGCTGTTGGAAGTTCCCACAAACACACACTGTCTTGGTCTGTCCTCCGGGTGTGTTTCGTAGGGAATTTTATATGTTTCTTTTTGTCTGCTGATAAATGACTTGATATCTTCAATACTCTTGGCATTTACCGTTGCAATCATTTCCGACATTTCAATAATCCAATGCCCCTGCATTTTCCGGTAAACGTTATCATCGTCCATACGTTTCAAGTCATCTGTAAACCATTCATCATTTATAGCAAGAAAGCGGAAAAAAGTGGATTTACCAGCACCTTGCCCTCCCACAAGACATACCATGATTTCAAACTTGCATCCCGGCTCATACACCCTATGGATTGCCGCCAGCATCAGAATCCGCATGATTTCTTTTGTATAGCTGTCATTATCTGCTCCTAAGTAACGCGGCAGAAGCTTATCTATACGCTGTTCTCCGTCCCACTCCAATTTTTCCAAATAATCACGAATTGGGTGATACCTGTTTTCGCTTGCCACAATGTTTAATGCCTTATTGATGATACGATCATTTTTCAGTCCATAGTTCTTTTCCAAATACCATTGAATCTGATAGACATCTGTATCTGTCACACTGGAAGATGTGCGCTGCCATCCCAGACTGCCGACAACATCAATTTTCCCTGATAATTCATTCTTGCGGATTGCGCCCTTTAAAACCGGATCACGATGGAACACTATCATACAATTATTAATCGTCTGACAAATATATCCCTTCTCACTTTTCGCGAGGTCAAAGCGCACATCCCCCACACTGCTCATCTCGGCATCCAGTACTTCCCCGACTTTCTCCCATGATTCGTTTCCCACTGCTTCTGACTCTTTGGACAAGTTTCTCCACCTCCCTCCTGTTTTTGATAAATAATTCCTGCTTTTCTGCTGTTTCTCCCATACACAGAATATCCAGCCAGTAATTCATAATTGGCGCCGCATGAAGTATCTGCGCATAATCGTCCGAAAAAACAATATCCGGCGGTTTATCCCGTAAGAAATTTTCTATCTTTTCTACTTCCAGCAAACAATCCCTTAATATATCAATACTTTGATTACACCACTTCCTAAAGCGTTCTTTGATATGTATAATTCGTTCTTTTTCCGCCTTTTCTTTTCTGATCCGCGCCTTCTCCTGCTCGTTGAACGCCGTTTTACCTCTTACTGATATTGGCAGTTGAAAATCCTCTATCAGTTTTAATGCCGCATCATACTGTGACAATCCAAACATACGTGAAGCATAATCAACTGCATCTCCACCAACACCACAGGCAAAGCAGTGATAATTTGTATCAATCTTCATGCTTGGGTGTTTATCATCATGAAATGGACAACAGGCTAAGCCATTCCTTTTAACCTGCAAACCATAATATTCTGCCACCTGCCTTGCTGTCAGATATTCCTTTACTTCACTAAAAATGGACAAAATAATAGCTCCTTCCTTTGATTTTAAGTAATCGAGTAGTGAATGTTCTTTTTCACTACTCGCTACGCGTTCCATTCGCCACTTTAGTGGCATATTTCCTCTACATGGAACTGCGCATCAAAAGCAATCCACAAAAATCTATGGAAATTACATTTGCACCATTGTCGAAAGACCGAAGCTTTGCTATACTATATTTGCGAGATAGAGTATAGGAAAGCTTGGCTTTCACTACTCGGAGATGCCCTTGTTTCCAGCAGGGGCATTTTCCTTTCCCTCACTGTCATCTGCAATCAGATGATCCAATAAAGAAGCAACCTTTTTCTGTTCACTTGGATATAAATGACCATATGTATTGAGTGTAATCTTAATATCCTTATGTCCTAACCGTTCTTTAATAATCAGCGGTTGAACACCCTGCTTGATTAAGTATGCGCAATGGCTGTGTCTGAGGGAATGCACATCAATTTTCTTTACTCCTGCCTTGTCAATATGCCTTTTCATTGTATGCTGCACTGCCTCTGCAACCACTGGAAACAGTCGTTCATTTTTTGGATACTGATACAACCGCTTCCAATAAGACTGAATTTCATTTGCAAGAAATACAGGAATCTCTATTGTCCTCACAGAATTATCCGTCTTGGGTTCCGTAATAATATCTGTCCTATTCATACGATAGTAAGTTTTTGTAATATGAATCTGACAATTATCCAAATCAATATCTTCCATAGAAAGCGCAAGCATTTCGCCTTCACGCATCCCCGTCCAAAACAAGAGCTGGAACATCAGATAAGAACGGCTTCCCTTTTCAAATGTCGCTATAAACTTTTGATATTCCTCATAAGTCCAAAATTCCAACCGTCTTACATCCGAACGCCCTATCTTTTTTACCTTTTTGCAGGGATTGTTCCATAAGTTATAGATTTTCTGTGCATGAGTGAATAAAGCGGTTACTTGATTCTGCAACATTCTTTGATAACTTTCAGAAAAGTTTTTATTCCGGATTTCATTCTGCCATGCAATAATATCTGCCGGAGTAATCTCATTCATTTTCTTCTCTCCAAGATAAGGGATTACATGGGATTGTATCATGTACCTCTTGTTCCGCTGTGAACGCTCTTTTAACTCTCCACTCTTATCGTTAAAATAAACCTCCACAAACGAGGCAACTGACATATCCATGTCTGCATTTGCCACGCGCTTAAATTCACTCTCGTAATCCTGCGCTTCTTTCTTTGTCCTGAAACCTCTTTTATACTTTTTCTTCCGCTTCCCTGTCCAATCCTCATAATAGAATTGACAGTACCAGCTTCCACGCTCTGTGTCCTTATAAACCGGCATCTCAATATCCTCCATTCTTACTCAACCTGCGAGTTTGGGCGTAAGCACAAATCTCGCGTGTGAAAAATTTATTTTTCACACTTCTCCCTTCATGATACTGTTTCAATTTGTGTCCCGTTGCCATAAAACTTCGTTTCCCAAAAAGCTCTTGGAACTCTGCCGGAAATCACAATAAATCCAGCCTCTTTTAACTCCTGATTCAGTTCCTTAATAATTTTGTAGGCATATCCTTTGGAGATTCCTAATTCTTTTGAAATGTCCTCCGCATACATCATGTAATTGTTGTCTTTCACTATATTGCCTCCTTTCTTGATAGTTTCGCAAGATATAATTGTTCGCTATTTATATCTTGCTTGTAGTTTTATCATACACGTTGTCCGAAATGATGTCAAGCTATTTTATTGATATTTTTGTATCTTTATGGTAAAATATTATTTGACGTAATCAAAAAGGAGGTTTTACATGAATCTATATTCTATTAATACAATAAAGCAAGAACTTTTGTTCTCTCCTCTTGTCTATGTCGTTATAAGTTAATATAAGCGATTCTGAATAATCTGACTTTTTAA
>CAQBGY010000096.1 GCA_948759685.1 uncultured Eubacterium sp. | reverse complement strand
CCGCTGACCTACCCGACTCGCTGGTGGAAAACAAGCAGCGTTTCATTTCGCAGGTTATGACAAGCAAGGCTGTGTCAAGAACCTGTGAGGACATTGACGAGGCAACCCTTTCCTATGCGGAGATAAAAGCTGTAGCGACGGGCAATCCGCTGATAAAGGAAAAAATGCAGCTTGAAAATGACGTGCAGCGGCTGAAAATGCTGAAAAGCAGCTATGACAGCCAGAGGTATTCCCTGCAGGACAACTTCATGATCCGTTATCCGAAGTTAATAAAGGCGGCAACAGAGAAATTAGCCTGTGTGCGTGAGGACACAAAGACGGCAGAGGCGGCGCTCATTGCGGAACCGGATTTTGCGATTACCGTGGACGTTGCCGGAAAAAGCACAAAATTCACGGAGCGCACGGACGGCGGGACATTCATGCTGCAGGCGGTCAGCCAGTGCAAAACCGGGGAAACAACTCATATCGGAAGTTTCAAGGGGTTTGAACTTCTGGTAGAAAAAAACTTCATCGGGGTAAACAACATGGTGCTGCGGGGAAAGACCGACTATAAGGCGGAGCTTTCCACAAGCCCTGTGGGAAACATGGTAAAGCTGGAAAACCTCTGCCACGGCATACAGGTCAATGTACCGGAACTGGAAAAGCGCATCGAGCAGTACCAGCGTGACATGGAACAGTCAAAGCAGGAATACGAAAAGCCTTTTACGCAGGAAGGGGAACTGAACGAGAAAGTGGCACGGTTAAACGAACTGAACGTGCAGTTAGACTTGGAGAATGGAAAGACCGAGGACGTGGATCTTTGTGAAACACAGGACAATACAAGGGTAGCGGAGCCGGGAACTTACCAATGCTCTCCGTCCGGAAAGGAAGGAAGATGATGCGGAAAATCTTGGCGGCAATATTCATTGTGGCGGGACTGGCGGCTATGTCAGTCCCCCTTTTCTATCATTTCTACGGGAACCATAAGACAAATGAACTGATAGGGCAGTTTGAACAAAACATGGAACAGGAGCATAAGGAGGATGGAGAAAAAGAGGAAGAAAAGGAAGCGGAGGCGGAGGATACCAAAGCCCCCATTAGTGAAGAGGATGCAGCCCTGCTTTCGTCCGGGGATGTGATCGGTCTGATTGAGATAGAAGCCTTAGACCTGAAATATCCCATTGTGGAGGGGGCAGACAGTAAACAGCTTGCCTACGGAATCGGGCATATATCTGATACGGCGGCAGTCGGAAGTATCGGGAACTGTGTGCTTGCCGGACACCGGGGGAGCAGATATGGCACTTATTTTAAGTATCTCAACAAACTTTCCGAGGGGGACATGGTAAAGATTACGGATAAAGACGGAAATATACACCAGTATGAGGTCGTTTCATGGGAAGTCGTAGGACCATATGATAATTCAGTAAAAGCACAGGGGACAGAAACGGAGCTTACCCTGCTGACCTGTGAGAACAGCGGCACCATGCGCCTGATTTATCACTGTATTTATAAGGAGGCACAGTAGCATGGAAAAAGATGTAACAGAGTACCAGTTTGGCACAATAGAGGATATTCTGCGGGGATGTGAAGCCGAGCCTACGGAACCGGACAGGCAGACGGAAATGGACGGCGGTATCCTGCTGACCAGCGGCATCCATGTCTACCTGCCACGCCATGAAATCAACGTGCATGAGGGATTTTTCTGCCACATGGAAAACGGACAGCTTGAACCACTGTATTTCCTGACTGTCATTTATGACAAGGCGGATAAGGAATTTCTGTATGATGCGGAAGAAAACTTCGTGGACACGGTGCATCAATGGCTGAAAGAAAAATACACACTGGAACAGTTGGAACAGGAACCTTGCGAGGTAAAAGGGATTAAGGAGGATATTGTCTATGGAAAAATCATACAGACTGGGGGAAGTGGAAGAAATCCTTGCGGAAATGGAACAGCTTGCGGAAGTGCCGGACGACATCATGGAAAGCGATGAGGATTATCAGATCGTCATCAGCGGGTGGCAGGTGCATATCCCGGAACTGGGGCTGAACCTGCATGAAGGGATTTATTGCAATTATGACGAAGAGGAGGGCGGCTATCTGCCTGACTTTGCGATAACCGTCGTGAAAGAAGAGGGGCAGGACGAATGGCTTTACTATGAACAGGACGGTTTTCTGATAACACTTGCGAATTACCTGCATGGGAAAACAGATTTGGATTTAGGGCAGTTGGGACAATTATCCTGTTTTATTCGTATGCCGGATGGAAGCCTGCCAGCGGAAGAATGAACCTGCTCTGTATTTTGACAGAAAAGGCAGTTCAGATAACAAAATAACATTTTATCGTCCGGAAAGGACAGAAAAGGAGGAACTTATGGAGTATTCAATCCAGTTAAACGCAGTAAACAACCCGGATAAGAATGTGAGGGCATTTGCAACACTTGTGTTCGGGGACAGCTTTAAGGTCACGAATGTAGCGGTGATTGAGGGCAGCAAGGGCAATTTTGTTTCCATGCCCAGTTTCCGCACAAAAGAGAGGGACGAGTACAACAACCCGGTCTATAAGGACGTGTGCAACCCGATCACGAAAGAGTTCCGTGAGGAACTGTACAGCGACATCTTAAATCTCTATGAGGAAATGGAGCAGACAGGCAAGGCAGAGGTAAAAATGGAGGCAGAGGAGCCGGAAGAACCGGAGTTCACGGTAAGGGTAACGCCTTTTGAGCGTGAGGGCAGCAACATGGTAGGTCTTGCGAGCATTGTGCTGAATGACAGCTTTGCGGTGGGCAATCTGAGCGTGATAGAGGGCAAGAACGGGATGTTCGTGGCAATGCCGTCCTACAAGGCGGGAAACAAGTACAGGGACGTGTGTTTCCCGATCACAAAAGAGTTCCGGGAAAGACTCAATGATGCGGTTCTGGATACTTACCAGCAGGCAAAAGAGCAGGCAATGCAGGAGGGGCAGGAACGTGCCACGCAGCAGATGCAGACCGATGAAAGGGGCTTTATGAAGTGCAGCGGCGAGCCGCTTCCGTTCCGTTAAGAAGTATCAGACATTAGAAAGGGCAGGGCGGGAAACCGCCCTGCGGAAAGGGGATAGGGAAATGGAAATGACAGAAAATGTGCAGCTTACAAAGGAGCAGAACATCATGGAACTGCTTGAACTGCTCCGCAAAAATAATATGAAAGAGGCGGCAAACAGTATCTTTGAAATGGCAGCGTATGTCGATGTTATGGAAAAAAAGATGGATTCCGTCTTAGAGGAACTTACGGCAGTAAAAGATCAGCTTCATAAGATGGAAGAGCGTGAGGCGGAGAAAGGGCTGAAACAGTCCATCAAAAGAGCAGTAAGCAAGCTGGAAGAGGACTGCCAAGCTATGAAAGAAAAGCTGTCAGAAGTCAAGGCAGAAATCAAGGCAAAGGCAGGGGAGATTGTAACGGCGGCAAAGCAGAAAGGGAAGGCTGCATTGAACAGGGTGTCGGAGTTTCTTGGGATTAAGAAAAAGCTGCAAAATATCCGCCAGAATGTGCAGGAGTCCATAGAAGATGTGGATAAGACCATTGGGAAGATTGACGCTTTCGGCAGGGGGATGAGGGAAGCCGGACAGAAGATTGCCAACACGTTCCGTACCTTTGCGGATAGACCGGAAAAGGAATATGGGGAAAAGAGGTTCTCAAAGACGGAACTGATAAAGAAGCCTTTTCAGGCAAAGAGAAAGCTGCTGTCCGGTATCTTAAATTGTGCGGATGCCGCTATAGAAAAGACGGAACGGCTTGCCGAAGATGTGAAACAGTACCAGACGGATAAGGCAGAACGAGAAACAGGCAGTGTTGGCAACATGGAGGCTGTAAACCCGGCTGAACTTGCAAGGGTGGCGGAGCCGGAGTTCCAGTACGGGGCGGAGGCTTTTGAGGCACACCAGCAGCAAGCAGAGAAAACAATGGTTAAGGATATAGCAACAAAGAATGTGCCTGTAAAAAGCGGAAAGAGCCGATAAAGAAAAGTCCTCTTGAATTAAACTAAGGTTTGGTTCAAGAGGACTTTTTTGTTTTGTTGGTCGTTTTCTGCAAAAAAGGGACACTTTCTGCAAGGAGTATTGATTTATATATTTTATCTGTTATTATTAGAAAATGTTATATAGTTTTGATTTTTATGTAAAATAGCATTATTGGTAATACAGAATTGAAGAATTTCTTAATAAAAATTTTGAAGGGAGTAAGACTATTATGGAAATTAACCCTAGTTCACTAGATTTTTTCCCATGCCTAATGGAAAAGTATCATAACAAAATTGTTATTCCATATAAAAGTGGCGAAGAATTATTAGGTGTACTTAAAGATTTGTATTGTTTTGAACCGATTGATTATGAGGAAGCAATGATTGAAATGAGGGGGTTTGTCGTTGAAAAAAATAATAGCAGAGAAAGGAATACAGTTTATTTACTAAAGTTAAATAATTCATCTGAATTATTCTATAAATATCATACTGCTAGATTTTTTCCTAGAAGTAGGATTATTCTTTTAATAGATAAAGATAAGGATGAATTTATTTCTAATGATCATTTGTTTCAGACCAAAATAAATATTTTGAGAGGTATAAATAAAGAAGATGTTGACAACTTTACACAAGAGTTTAAAGTATATTTAAATTTATTTTATCTATACGACTTGGCTTTAGAGAATGATAATATACTTAATTAAGAAGGAGGAGACCTTACTATGAGTAATATAAAGAATGTTAAAAAATTATTTTGTTTTTTGTTAGCGGCTTTTTTAATACTGTCATTTAGCGTGACTTCATATGCTAAAGAAACAGACGATTTGGAGGAAAATGTTGTTACAAAATCTGATGCTGATGTCATGTCCTTAGAAGGACCAACCGTATATGTGGATTTGGGCGAATATGGAAGCGGAGAGTTGACTCGTGATGCAGATGGCAATTATAGTGGCGAAATAACTCCTAGAAGTGGGTTAACAGCTTTTACCTGTATAATGACAGGATATATAGATAGTATAGAAAATTATTATGAAATAGGTATAAAGTGGAGTGGAAGTAATCAGGTAAACTATATATCAGCCGATAGCCTTACGGTAAAATCCACAAGTATACTTAATAGTGAAGTATATTGGTCTAATCCTATTTATATTCCTGCAGGTAGTACAAAAAGTGGATATAAGCCGGTAGGTTATGTTATAATTGATCCAGATGTAGAAAAGGTTAAAGTCCAAACAAGTGGATTAAAAGCTTTTTTTAATAATGAAGATTATTGGATAAAGTTTAGTGAAATTTCTGGAACTATCAAACTGAATGATTTTTAAGTCACACATTTTTGGGTTTAAACAAATTTACTTTGTTATCTCTTGAAATATTTATTATAAATTAATATCAAATATTATTGGTAAAAAATCCCCTTGAATCGAAAGTGAAGTGATTCAAGGGGATTTTTAATTTGGATGGTCGTTTTCTGCAAAAAATGTCCACTTTCTGTAAAGGGTATTGATAATATTTTTAAAATTGTTATGATATATATGCGGTAAATGGCTGTATATGAAAGACTTGTGTAATTATAAGGTCATTTTTCACAAGGTTGGATGCATACTAAT
This sequence comes from uncultured Eubacterium sp., assembly GCA_948759685.1. The sequence continues at coordinate 4,658 of CAQBGY010000096.1, read as the reverse complement.
TTCTGTTATAATTAAGTCGATATATATTTAAATACATAAAATTAGGGTAAACGGAATTACCTATTTAGAACAGGGAGGTGATTGTATTGATTATTGCTGGAACTATAAGAAACAGTGTGAGTCTTGCATCATTAGAAAGTAAATGGCAGCAAAAGAAGCAGGACATAAGTAAAGGAAATAAGGAAAATCTGACAGTGGAGGAACGTGAGCTGCAAAGATTTCAGGAACAGGCGGACAGCATACGGGGAGGTAAGAAATCTACTGACATTGATACGAAACTTCAGGCAGGTGGAGAGCTTACCGCAGAGGAAATTGAGTATTTAAAGAAAAATGATCCTGAAGCCCTAAAGGAATACAAGGAAGTGAAAAGGGAGCGGGAAAGCTACAAAAAGCAGCTAAAAAACTGTAAGTCCAAGGAAGAAGTCGAAAAGCTAAAAATGACAAAAATGGGGCATTACATGGCGGAGGCAAAAGAAATAACGAATGATCCATATATCCCTAAAGCCAAGAAATACCAGCTTATGAAAAAAATGTTGAAAAAGACTTCTGCTGTTGAAACAGAGCAGGAGAAGTTCTTACAAACTTCGAGGTATGCAAAACTTCCTGACGAGGAAAAAGAAGCCAGAAAGAAAGAGCATATTGATGATGAGTCGCAACATGAGGAAAAGGAGGGAACTGCATTATCAGATGTATCGTTGAGCGGAGAAACCGCAGATGCTCTGGAAGAGATCAAAAGAATGACAGAGGGGCTTCGGACTGGTATATCGAAAAGCGCAGCAAACTGGAATACGGACACCACTTCAGGAAGCATAGATTTGAAAATTTAAACAGGATTGGAGGACAAGAATATGAATATCAATTTTACAAATTTAACATCAAGATATAATTTAATGTCGCAGTTGTTTGGGATAAAAAAGAACCAGAGTAATGGCTTGTTGAATCCGGCAAATATAAAAAATCAGAAAGGCATAGGCATGACAAATAAGTCTGTAAAGTCGGATAAAGAAATTGAAGAAATTATTTATGAAAGCGGTATATGTGCACGAGGGATGATCATGAACGGCAAAAGCGAATCAGAAATGCATCAGATGATTGGCGTTTCAGAAGAATACCGCCAGAAAATGTTTGATGAATGTAAACGTCACTTTTTACAGGAAAATGGTGTGGCGAATGGAGATACCACAAAGCGTTCAGAGATTTTCCGTGCATATCAGTTAAGCGTCAAAGAGGATGACCGGTTAAAAGGAACATGGTCATTGCAACAGTATGAAAAGCAATACACTTCGGCACTTGCTGCGGCAGTAAAAGCGGCTAACCCGAACTGGAAAAATGGAGATCCATTTGATGCAAGTATTTTAGATAGCATTACTCGTGAGTCTATTGAAAGTACATTGGCACAGAGTGGTAATACACTTACAAGAAAAGGTGTAGATTATAGCATATAATTGGCATGGATAAAAACGCATCCCTCATAAAGAGATGCGTTTTTAATAATTCTTAATAAAATATAACTGTTTAGTTAAAAGAGTAATTGTAATTTACCTTTAATGTGCAGGTTACTGTTGAGATACCATTTGAAATAATACCTACTTTCCATGTGCCTTTAGGATCTTCCCCGGTAAATCCGGAAACGGTGTATGTCGTACTGCTCGTTCCACATGATACATATTTAGTGGTTCCAGAAGGGGAAGTTACGACCAATCTAAAGGAATCACTTCCGCTGCTTACTCTGCAGTAGACAGTAACAGATGTGATGCTTCTTACATCGCCGGAACAGCTTCCTGAACTGATATTTGAATAAGATAAGGAGCCTAAAGAATTAAGCTTGGTAGTCATTCCAGAGAAATAATTACTCCCGCTTGTACCAAGGACTACAGCGTCGCTTACGGTTGTAGCGGCAGGAATTTCTGCAGCAGTGTTTTCAGCAGCAGAAACAGGAAGTACCGACATAGCGAACAATAAAATACAGGTAATAAGTAATGTGAATTTTCTTTTGGTTTTCATTGTTTTATTCCTCCTAAATTAAGTCTTTATGTTGTTGTCATGCATTGCAAAACAAATTTTATGAGATTGTATATTTTTGTTCTGCATTATATCAGGTAAGGTGTGTATTTGTTCATCCCTCCTTTTAACCGTTCCAGATATATTTATGACAAGTCTAGTATAACACTTTAACATTGTGTGCCAATGCCGTTTTCTGCAATTTTTGACCATTTTCTGTAATAGGATATGCTGTCACAAATAATTATATAAGTCCTCTTGAATGGGACTAAGGTTGGCTCAAATGGATATTTTGTTTTGTTGACCGTTTTCTGCAAAAATAGGACACTTTCTGCAAGGGATATTGCCTATACTTTTTTATGTGCTAAGATAGAATAACAAATCAACAGAAAGGTGGAAAATCTATGAAGAGAAGATTTTTATCAGGAATTTTAGCATTGGCAGTGATGTTTTCGCTTTCCAGCGGAATAACTGCTAATGCCGCAACATTGGATTCAATACCAGAGAATGTATTGTCTGAAAACAATGGGCAGATGGAGTTTTTACAAATACCAGATGAGGAAGTGTCTCTGGAAGAGGTTACAGAAACAGCACTGAATGCAGCGGACAGAAGCTATGCCGGAGGGCAGTTATCGTTATCTGATGGTGTTATGCCCTACAGTGAAAACGATGATATATCCAATACAAGCCCGGATTATGCATATCTTGTTGAAAATGATATGGTTTATCAGGGCGCCATAGAAACCGAAGGAGAATATCGGTGGTATGGCTTTGCAGTCAATGAAAAAAGCAAAGTAACTATCTTTTTGCAGATGGCTGAAACATTGGATGCTGATTTGTACTTGTTTTCATTAGATACAGAAACATATTCTTTGGATCTGGTTGATGGAAGTGCTGCAGAAGGATTGGGAGTAACAGAATATTATGCTCAAGTTCTGGAGCCGGGGATATATTATTTTGCGGTAAATGGATACGAGGGAACAGGACAATTTGCATTTGCTTTTTTCCAAAGCTCTCAGGATGCAAACTATGAAGTAAATGATGCTTTATCAACGGCAACAAGTGTTTCAATAGGTTCAAGCTACACAGGAGTAATAGACAGTCCGCTTGATATTGATTTTTATGCGTTATCTGTTTCAAAAGCATACATTATGAATTATTCCATATCATCATCTAATGGCTATTCGCTGCTTTTGGCTAATAAATCAGGAAGCAATGCTGCAATATATTCAGTTGGGGATAGTAGTAATGATGTGCTGATTATGCCGGGGACATATTATTTTGCAGTATTAAGTGAAGATGATGTTTACTCCACAACATCAACATATACTGTCAATTTCAAAAAGGTAAATGAATTAGCGGCTGATAGTTCTGCTAATATAATTGGTATATGTAGTGCGGCAGGAATTGTATTTCAGACTAACAGTTCTGGTTCCGTATATTATGTGAATGGAAACCCGATTGATATTAGCTATTCATATTCTAGTAGCAGTTCTAATTCGGCAGGTTCCCAGTCATATAACATATCCATAACGGACAGAGACAATGTTCATGTATATTTGGGCGATGATGTATATGCGCCTTCCGCTATATATTATATGAACTCAACCAGACCTGCTATGAAGGTCAGCAGCAGGGCGGCGTTGGAGTTAACATTTTACTCGGATAGCAATTTCTACAGTGTTCATTGTGTATGTTCCGGTGCATATAAAGAGAATCATTTGTGGCAGGATTTTAAGGCTGTAACAGTAATTATTGATCCGGCAACAGGTAAGTTAATAGACATAGAAGATTTTAATTATTTTTATGATTATGCCGTTGGCTCAAATTCTTTGACCTTTACCAGAAGTTATCCGTCCATGTCATTATACAAATATGGGAATTGAGGTGTAAGTATGAAAATTTCTAACAATATAAATGTTACATCTTCGCTTATTACACAGAATGATGCTAAAAATCAGAGAGAGAATATGCAGACAGGTGTTAAGCGTATGACGGATCAGTCTGTAAAACTTTCTATTTCTAATGAAGGACAGGAGTCTTACCGTAAGAGTATACATAAGGACAGACAAGAAACTTCTGATACTATACTTCAGCAGAGAGAACAGTTAAAGAACGAAAAAATCAGTTTTGTAGACTATGGCTATGAAATGTCAAAGAAGGCAGCGCAGTTGAATAAAGATGCTGCTAATGCTAAAAGTAGCGTTTTAAGCGTTACTGATAGAGCAGACAATTATGTAGCGGCATATGCAGAATTGTATGATGAAATTGTGCAGGGTTATGAGAACGGGACACGGGAAATGTATATAGCAGATGAAAACGGGACACATAAACTCACAAAAGACGAGGAGTTAAGTGCGTTGGATGCAGCGTATACAAAAACGGTAGATGACTTTGTTACAATGGAGAAAACCAATCAACATGCTCGTGGAATTATCAGTGAAGAAATGGAAAAAATATCCAAAATCACCTCACGGGCAACTTCGGAAACTGATTTTCTGAAAGAACAAAAAGCAAGGGGAACGGATACGGTTCCTGAAAATCTTAACGAGAAGATGTATAAAGCAATTGCTTCGTTTAAGGAGAAATACGCAATGTTTAATCCTAATGCAGATACGTTGTCGCAGTTGTTGATGGGTGTTAAGATTTCATAGTAG
>CAQBGY010000095.1 GCA_948759685.1 uncultured Eubacterium sp. | reverse complement strand
TAAATTTCAACAATTTCAAAGTACTCTTTCCGATTTTAATGGGACATCAATGATAATTTTATATTTTTATTAATTAAACTTGATTTATTCCAAACATACCGCAAGGTGATGATAGTGCAAAATCGCTCTCTTTTAATGATTGTTAATTTTTATCAGTAACCTAGCTAGTACGTAATCAAGAGGGTATATTTCACATTCTTTTTGCGCTGCTATATATCTGTTTGAGATGTTGTTGAACGACTTGACAATCTCTATGAACCGATGCTGTAGTTTTGCGCTATGCAAAATCCCATTCATATCAACTGTTGCACAACCACTTGAACCCGTCATTGGATTACCCGATATTGCCCAAATGGGCAGGTTGTCGGCATCCCATGAATATCGTTTGCAATACTTCCACCACTCGATAAAAGTTCCTAGGCATGGTATTACTGTACTTCCAATAGAGGTGTAATAACCTGCTGAGGCGAGAAAATATCGACTGTCGTTCAGTATCTCGTCTGTGTTGAGAATAAAATTGAAGACATTGGTATAAAACAATCGCTTGTTCGCCCTAATTGTTTCACGATTCAAAGGTCTATAGTATTTCGGTTGCACATAGTTCTGTTTCGGGTAACAGCGAAGTTTGTGACCGTTAAGTAATATAATACTGTTTATCATAATGTTTCTATTGTTAATTATAAATCGTAAAATTGATATTATAAGACACATGGTGAACGTGGCAACGGATGAATGGTTGCTACTTCGTAACTCTTTCTGAACATATAATGTGGTGAGGATTAATCGAAAAATGGAAGACGTTTACCGAGGATATAAATGTTTTTGCTCCGTAATAAGGCGAGGTCAATCTCGGGCGAGGTACAACGCTTGAGGCATTGACGGCAAATCATGAGTATTTTGCCGATATTGTTCTGACCTTTGAATACACCGACATTGCGTATGGCATTGGTCTCGACATTGATAAGGAAGTCGAGATTTTTCTTTGTAAGGTCATCATGTTTCTTTGTAATTGATTGAGCTATAGCCTTTCTTGCCTCAACAAGTTCTCTATTTGAGCATCCCCACACTTGACCGCTTCCGCCTGTATCAGTTGTTGTTTCTTCTACAAGAATCACATTGTCGGGAATAGATAGTAACTTCCTCCGAAAGTCACTATTACCCATACACTTCTGCCATACGCACCATAGCATCCACTGTGTACGGAAGTCGGTAAAGTCTTCTCTTACTTGCTTTTTGTGCTTTCCTTTTACGAACCGTTTAGCGGCATACGGACTTTTTGCTGCCCTCAGTTCCTCTTGAATGGCTTGATGCTCGGCTGTGTTATGGGAAAACTCGCCTGCAAGGTAAAGTTCTTCTGAACTGCGCCACTTCACCCCCTCAACCTCAAACGGATAGCAAGAAGTCATGTTGCAGAGGTCGAGCTTCATACCCTCGACAATATCATCCACATGTTTAAACGGCCATACGTTCTGTTGTTTGGGGTCATATACTTCTTCGTGATCAAGGATAATCGCCTTGTCAACTTTTACCCTAATACCGCCAATAGTAGGCAACTCGTCTAAATAAAGCAATACTCCGAATAGATAGATGTGCTTGGAACGAAGCAAATTAAGGTTGATGTCAGGTGTTGTACCACGCATAGCAGCATCACGGCAAAGCATAAGAATCTTACCCATTAGGTTCTTTCCCTCAAATACCCCTTGCTTGCGCCACTCGCCAAGTCGCTTCTCGTCACACGCCTTCTTAATTGCGATCTTACTAAGACCTTCTGCCGCTAACTTTTTCTTGTATTCAAGGGTTAACTGTCTCTGTATCTTGTTCCTCGTTCCCCATATTGTAGCAGTTCTTCCGTTCTGAAAAGTGGAATCCTCTATGATAACCGCATCCGAAGGAATTTCAAGCAACATCTTACGGAACACCGCATTATTCGCCACCTTGCACCATACGCAATAAAACATCCACTGAATATTAAACTCTTCCCAATCAGCACGTTTGCGGTCTTCATTAAAACGGCGAATCTTTTTCTTTGCCATAAAGCCGTTAGCCTCATCTCGAAGAGCCTCTTGCAGTCCGTTATGACTGTCGTTATTATCACTAAACATTCCTGCGATGTAGGCACATTCCGAATTATAGAACGTGTTCCCTTGTATGTCAAAAGGATAGCCGCTAACCATATTGCCTATGGCAAGTGCATGACCGTCAATAGAATCAGTACCACGGCGAAAAGCATAGCAATTAACAGTTGAGGCATCGTAGGTCTCAACACGGTCAAGTACAATAGAGGAAGGAAATTTGCTGTTAATCATACAGTTGAGTATTTTTGTTTATTTCTAAACCACATGCCCTTTCGGGATACACCGTTGCCCTCAACTTCCTAAAGTATCAAGTAGGCTGGTTGTCAAAGTAAGTCGCTAATGAGACTTCTTACCCTTCATGTTGGTATAACCGATTTTCGATTACGATGCAAAGGTATAGCTAAAATCGCCAGACTCCAAATATTTGTTCCTCAAAGGGCTAATTTATGTATCTGTTAACTAAAAACTCATTCAGAATGATGATTTACCCGATTTTATAACTATCAATTATTGCGTTTGTAACTGATTCTGACTAACTTTGCAGTTAAATATGAAGACTTCAAGAATCACGAAATACGACCCCACGTTATCAGTGGAAGAAAATGCAGCCAACAACAACGTCACGACTGCTGCCATAAGGTCATATATACAATCGAAAGGTATAGACCGCTCTACAGACCGACAAATATATCTTTATAATAAGGTAAAGGAGTATATAACGCAGAATCCCAAAGATAAAGCACCTCAGATTGCCGAAGCTCTTGGTCTTACCGCAAATACGGTAAGGAAATATCTTAGAATGTTAGAGCCACCTAAACCGAAAGAAAAGAAAACCACTATTATCAATCAAGTCGACAAGGTGCATTTTATTTCTGTTTCGGATAATCAGACCGATATTCTTAAAGTCATTCTTGCTATTCACTTGCCTAAGAGGATGAGATTTCAATGTGACCTCACGGCATGGAAATTGGGATTCTATAAAGAGGGACTTCAAGAACCTATACAGTGTTACGACAAATATGCCTCTATGCTGAACAATAACGAGGTGAAAGATTTGGCAGACTTTGACACCGATTGGCATGACGGCACATTTGAAAATATTGTGGTAGACCTCCCATGTTCGGTCGAAATCCCTTCGACCAAAAGCCGATTTGACGTATCAACGCATTTTTCAAGCCTTCCCGAATTACTACAAGAGCATGAAAAGATGCTCCGACTCGCATACCGTAAAATGCTGACAGGCGGCATCCTCGTCTACAAGACAATGGATTTCACATATTGCGGTTCACCCTATTGGCTATCAGATGAGGTTCTCAGAATGGCTACAGAAATCGGTTTTGAATTGGCCGACAAGTATATCTATATCGACCCCAAGCACAGTAAAATCGACCGCCGCCGCACTCGCTTCACCGCCTCCGTCCCCGCCCATGCCTATTTCTTCGTTTTCAGAAAAAAGCGAAATAAAATGAGGATGTAGCTTTTTACACCCTCATTCTACCTTTATTTTATCTGCCAATCTTTCAGGAATGTTTGGCTGTGAATCAGAATTTTCTCAAAAGCAACTTTCATTCTTTTGTGTGTCTTGGCACTTTTTGAAAGGAAGCTGCCGACTTTTTTGTTTGAGGGGAAGGTGCCTTTGAATAGATGCTGTTTCTCGTCAATTGACAACAGAGTATAGTCGCTTTCCTTTGCCATTGCGTTATAGTCATTAACCAATGACACTAACTCTTCCCATTGATTAGAAGCATCTTCAGACAGATATAGTTCTACACTATCCAAAGAAGCCTTTTCAAAATTTAAACTTTCAAATATGATTTCACCGTCATACATCCACACCTTACGAACAAATTCTGAGAAAAGATATGCGGCTTTATCGGTGTCAGTTCCACAGTCGTATTCTTCGCAGTTGAAAATAGAGGCATTTTCGAGTTTGGCTATGCGCTTCTTGTCTTCGTCCGTTTTACCCCAAAAGTATAGGATAATCGAAGCCTTGTTGGTGTATATGGAAGGTACTCCGATTATCCAATCAACAAAATATTCTCGACCATCAATATAGCCACCATCCTCTGTTGTTGCTACGATATTCGACATTGGGTCAATTTGCTTGTCTGCAATCATTGTGTCCATGACTTCTTTGAGTCCGTCAAGCATTTTTACGTCTGACCGCCTTACATAGTCGGATTGTTGAGCTTCTATTACAACTTCTTTGTTATGGACTTGTGTAGGCGTTCCACACAAAGGACACGCTTCGGATATTGCCGACATTTCGCATCCACATTTTGAGCACTTTACCATATTCATATTATTACTATTTTTCATGTAAATCAAATGTTGTACCGTCAGATTTATTTCTAAGGTTTAGAATATTTAGTTGATAACTAGGAATTTCAAGTTTCCCTAAAAGTTCACAACTTAAAAAATCTATCGACTCGTAATCTGCAAATTTCAATGTTGCAGAAACAAAATAATTAGATCTACTATAAATTTGATGTTGGGCTTCTGTCACATTGATATCTAATGTGTATTGAACGATCTTATGGAATGACCATTTAGGTTCAGAAAATAATTCGGATGTTCCTATACGATATTCAAGCCTGTTTTTATCTAATACTTTTATCCTTATTATTTTCTGATTGCGTCCAAATCCGTATGTTGGCGTCCCTTCATAAATCTTGTTTTGAAAATTCGATAGGAATTGAGCGCAAATCTCTTCTTTTAATTGTTGTTTCTCTTGATAGATTTGTTCTTGCTCCATTTTGTCTGAATAGTAGTTATATCCAATAAAACTACTCCCGACAATTACTATAATTGAAATATACCACAGCCAAAAATGCCTCATACGTTTCAGAAGTTTCTGCTTTAGAACTTCTGTTTTTGCAAAGTATTGATTTATCTCCGCTATGCTTTTAGGCGTTTTATCGTCTTCGTCATACCCTTTGTCGCTCTTAAAGATGTCGTTTTCTGTTTCATCATCTTCTTCATCCTCATCGAAATACTCCTCTTTAATCTTAGCATCTATATCAGCGATTGTTTTATTGTCAGTCCCATGCTTTAAGAGATTGTCACGCCTTTTATACAGACCAAGAAGCGAATGCATATACTCTTGATTTTGATAGCGTTTTCCGATACGTTCATACAAAGAATAGTTTCGGATTAAGAAAATTATCATTCCCACTAAAAATGACAGTAATCCTGAAAGGAAAAGGAATCGATTCCATTTTTGTTGTATTTGCAGGGATAGTTCCTTTTGATTACTAATGTTATCCTCGACAAGATTGTCCAATTCTGTCGGTGTATTATAAACGCTATCGTTTTCGGGATTAAGCCTAAAGCCCCAAGCATAAGTATCATTCTTATACGAATAAACTACATAGACAAATGGTATATAATACAATTCGCCGATAGTCTCATCTTCATTAAGTTTATACTTAAAGTCCAAATGCTCATGGACACACTCACGTCCTGCAATTACAGAATGTGGCAATCTAGAAGAACGTGGGATAAAATTGCCATAAGAACATTCTTCGGCTTTATGTTTGAGTTTTGTTGCAACATCTGTCAGTACAACTTCAGAATTAACATCAATAGTAGCTTTTCTAATTGAAGCGGAAGTAGGAAATGGTGATATTCCCTCTTTCAACTGCTTTATGCTGTACTTACTTACAGTATGAAAGTCTATACCCCAGTACGGAAGCTCTTCTTTAATATTTTTGATAGCTGGTACCAATATATCAAAAGAAGTTTGGCCATGTCCCGATTTTGGAAGATAATCCTCGTATGTCTCAAAGATTGCGTCCATCCTAACAAAGTTTCCTTTGTTATCATATATAGGTTTTTCTTCTATTTTTCGTTTTCGATAAACAACTTCATCACATGACCACTCGGTTGAAATATTACCATTATACCGCCACATAGGGAGATATACCCATTTTACCGTCTTAAGTTCGAGATAGTCAAATATATCAGTAGGCACATCGTCTTGTACTGCTAAATAAGCTTTAAGGGCATTTTCAACACCTTCTTTTGTGGCATATTGGGACGGAATAGGTACAATATATTTAACCTCTGATAAGTTTTTACTATCCTTATTACTCGCCGTTTTCTTAGGCTGCTTTGAAGTCGGTAGAAGTAATAATGTGCCACAATAAGCACATTCCTGGCCGTTTTTATTGGTGATATTGTTCTCGCCACCGCAATTGGGACATATAACTGTTGCCATTTTCTTTATCTGATTTTTGTTGATACTGTGTTAGCTAAAAGAAGAAGTAATCCTTGCAGAGCCAATAGAGTTATAATTACTATTACGCCCCAATTATCAGAGAAATAAGAGGGCATAAACAAAGAAATAACAAACTCTATCAATCCACCTAAAGTAAGAAGTATTGATAGTGATACCTTAAACGCATCTTTCAGCATTATACAATTTACTTTATAGAGCATAATTGCCGTAAGCAAAACAACTATGCTGCTAATTGCCACATTAAACCCATTATAACACGAAAGTATTGCGCCAAATAAAATGTTTGTAGTGAGCGATATTACAGAAGATATGATAATTATCCTTTTCATAGTTGATTACATTGTTGGAAGTGGGGGAGGACAGTTATTAAAAATGTCAGAAAAATCTGCAACTTCTCCAATCTTTGCCCAGTTTGACATAGTTCGCTTCCAAATCAATACATTTTCATTGATTTGATGTGTTACAATTAAATCCTTTACAGTCTCAAAATCATAGGGGCCTTGCTGTTGACCATTTATGCCGAGATAATACTGTGCAGTTTGTAATGGTGGAGGAGTGGTCGGATAGGTGTTTATATGTTCTTTTACCATTGCTCCAATCTGAGTGCCGACACCTACGCCTGTACCTATGCCAACAGCCGCCCCAATCATACCGCCTCCTTCGTTTTCAGCGGCACTATCAAGTACATCGAAACTACGTTCCATTTGATAGTTCTCTTTCCCCATTATAGTAATTCGAGCAAGAGAATCTTTTGCTTCTTTTAGTTTCTGAAAACTAGGGTCTTCCTCGTTTACATTTATGGCAATTACATTGAACATTTCCAACTCTACGCCATATTCGGCAAATACACCTATCAACTTTGATTTGGCATATTCCGATATTTCCTCGACATGTGAGTTTATGTTGATTATTGATAGATTGTCGGCATAAAGTTTCTGTGATATGATTGCAGTGAGTTTAGAAAGTATCACTCCACGAAAATACGCTATAACTTTATCAGTTGAAAAAGTTGGCATATTGCCAATAAGTCTTTCTAAAAATATTCTTGGATTGCTTACCTTGAAACCATATTGTCCAAAAGAACGGATAGGCACGATAACTCCATATTTAGGGTCTTCTATTTGAATAGGTGCAGCTGTACCCCATTTACAATCAAGTAAGGAAACTTGATTTACAAACCAAACCTCTGCTTGAAAAGGAGAATCGCCACCAAACGGAAAGTTGAACACCTTGTTTAATAGAGGTATATTTTCGGACTTGATAGTATATGTGCCACATATAAACTCATCAAGTATTTGACCGCCTTTAACAAATAGGGCTGTCTGACTAGGATATACAACTAATTGAGAACCCGCTTTAAGGTCTTCAATCGGGAACTTATGCACCAATTCATCAATATTGGCTTCCCACTTGATAACGTTAACGAGAGCCATTTGATAAATCTTTAGGTGGATATGGATGTACTGCTGAGTATTTGGGCTTAGGTGCAGAAATTACTTCAAAATAAGTGTTTCTGCCACATTGAGGGCAGGGTTTTGCCGCATAATGAGACAATTCTGAGATGTGTTGACACCATCCGCATGAGTTGCAATAGATGCAGTATTTAATTTTTTCTGATGGCATAGCCATAGGCATAATTCAGTTTTACATCCTATGACTCAATTAGATGTGGTGAATTATTGACTAACGTAGGCACATAAAAAAGGTGAGCCACCTTCAGAATCATCTTTCGATTGCAGCCTCACCACAAGGCTCAGAAGTAAAGATAACACGAAATAGCAACTCACCATGCTGTATATCGTGTTATGGATATGCAGGCACGTGAGAAGCGTCTTCAGTGCATCTCTGACTTCTGATTTTGCAAGGTGGTGATTCGCAATCGTCAGAGGAAGCCGAAAACCTTCCTATATATGTCTGTCAACAGGTAGCGACCGAAGTCACTACACCAATTAACGATGCAAATATAGCAAGAATTTTCTTATCACGCAAAGTTGAGCTGCTATTTCAGCACAAAATTAACTCAAAATATCAAGAATTGGGAATCTGTGGACGATTTTAACTTAAGTCCAGTGTTGAGGCTATATAATCTTTTAAGTTATACTGATACAGAAAAGGAGCGTATCAATACCTCGCATAGAGATTAAATTGATACACTCCCGATATTGACACATTTATGCCCTCAAAACGGTAAATCATCGTCATTGCTATCACCATTGAGAATAGGAACTTTAATCGCATACTTGTCTTTTGAGGCTTCCTTTGCCTTATATTCATTGGGGACATCCATGCCAAATCGTTCATAGAAGTTTCTCATCACTTCTTTATTGTCCTCCTCATTCTCCATGTCATTTGAACTCTTAGGCTGGACTACGTTGTTTTTTACTTTTGTTCCTTCTTTACCAAGCCATCCGCAATTATACTCTCGGTAAAAGTCATCGTAGAATTTGTTATACGGCTCTTTGCTCAACTTGTTCTTGAAGTATTTTATCTTTCCCTCTTCAATCTTCTTGTATCGTTTCTTTGTCTTCTCTGCCACTTTCTCCGATGCTGCCATTGAGATTAACTTATCAATATCACCACGAATATACTTGAAATCAGTCCAATAGGGAGCGTTATAGAGCTTATCCATCAACTTATCTTCATTGCTCTTATACTCATTAGACTTCCCTTCAATCCGCTTAGGGCCTTCAGAGAGAGTATTATTTTTATTTTCTATATTCTCTATATAGTCCTCACTTTGTGAAGGTGTTGGTAAGGGTTTCGGTAATGATATAAGAATATCATCAATATTTACCTTCAACTCGTGTAAATATGATGGTTGCCATCCTTTAGTCTTGTAATTATCCGTTTCAATTCTTAAATCGGGATACTTGATACAATCTTCAAGGCTGTATTCTTCCCAGTATTTGAATTTATCAATATTCAATTTGAACTGATTTGGTGTTTTACTCTTACCCTTACCAACTGTCTTCACATCAACTATACCTATACTATATAAGGTGCTTAGTGTTGCTCTGACTAAGTTTTCACTTAATTGGCTCTCAATCCTCAAATCTTCGTTTGTTCTGAAGAACCAACCATCTTCTTTTGCATAATAACTACTCAACTGAATTAGCGTGAACAACATACTCCTACAATTCAAATCCATACACGCCATTAGATTTGTCGGCATCGCCGTAAACTGATAATCAAATTTCTTTTCTACTTTTTCCATCATTCTTCAAATGGTGCTTCCCAACACCGTTTATCCCAAATCGGTCATTAGCACGGTCTTTTTTGTGGTTGACTTTGTAACTACTTGATTATAAATCTTTTGCTAATAGTGATTTCTAATGACCGCCATTAGAAAATAGGTTTTATAAATAACCCATTGTCAACGTATTACAGAATTGACCACAAATTATTCCACTTCTATTGACCGATTTGGGTTTATTCAATTATTTAGTCGAATAGGTATTTCGCCTACCTCCTCATAGTTTTTCCAAACATACCACAAGCGAGCCAAACTGCCAAATCAGCACTATTGATTTTCTTCAAAAATTCTGGACCAAAATTTTTTCAAATTCACATGACGCTCCGATGTAACGCCCTATCTCCCTATACCCCTAATATATCATAGTAGGGTTACATAGCCCCCCTTATACGCCCCTACCTTCCTTGTTATCAATACATTCATTTGTTTTGCAATTAAAAAGAGGTACTGAAAGTAATTTTCCAACAACACAGATATATCCAACCAATAAATTAATATCGTTGCTTAAGCCATTCTGATAGTCGCATGATTAATAGGCTTCCCTGGCTCGGGAATCCAATGCCGCATCTCCCATAACCTATCTAAATCGGCTAAGATTGGTTCTAATACGGCACGGTTGGGGGTACTGATAATGGCTGTTAATCTATTGATTTACAGCCATTATCTCTTTTACAA
>CAQBGY010000094.1:7014-10303 GCA_948759685.1 uncultured Eubacterium sp. | reverse complement strand
TACACACAATTCATGATTGTATGTATGTTTCTGAAATTTTCAGAACTGAAGGAATGGATACCAATGTGTACACACCATTTACATGTGGTACATGGACAAAGCTTTTTTCTAAAGATGAAGCGGTAGTTGATTTAGAGAAAGGAAAAGTTGTCTTCTTTGCAGGTGGCACAGGACATCCATATTTTTCAACAGACATGACGATGGTACTTCGTGCTATTGAGATAGAAGCAGACTGTATCCTTGGAGCAAAGGCAATTGACGGTGTTTATGACAGTGATCCGGCTAAGAATCCGAATGCAAAGAAGTACGACGAGCTTCCTATTTCAAAAATTGTTGATGACAGATTAGGAGTCATTGATTTAGCAGCAAGTGTTCTGGCTATGGAAAATAAGATGCCTATGCTGTTGTTTGGACTGAATGAAGAAGATAGTATTAATAAGGCAGTCTCAGGAGAACAGATAGGAACAAAGATTACAGTGTAAAATAATGAAGGAGATTATTATGGAAGAATTATTGATGACTTTTGAAGAAAAGATGGAGAAATCTTTAAATAACTTAAATGGTGAGTTTTCTACAATCAGAGCAGGAAGAGCAAATCCTCATGTCTTAGACAGAATTATGGTAGATTATTATGGCACACCAACACCAATACAGCAGGTAGGTAATGTATCTGTACCAGAGGCAAGAATGATTGTTATCCAGCCATGGGATGTTTCTATTCTGAAAGAAGTAGAAAGAGCAATTATCATGTCAGACCTTGGAATTACACCAACAAATGACGGGAAACTGATTCGTCTTGTATTTCCTGAATTGACAGAGGAAAGAAGAAAGGAATTAGCAAAGGACATTAAGAAAAAAGGCGAGAGTGCAAAGGTTGCAGTCAGAAATATCAGAAGAGATGCCATTGATGCTGTAAAGAAAAAAGGAAAAGAAGATGGTTTTTCAGAGGATGATATTAAAGGATATGAAGACGACATCCAGAAGAATACAGATGCATTTGTTAAGAAGATAGATGCAGCTGTTGATGCAAAAACAGACGAGATTATGACAGTTTAATGATAAACGTACGAAATAAGAGGAAACAGTTGTTTCCTCTATTTTCCGTTATAAGAACAATAGAACTGGGAGTATATGCAGAGTAGAAAATAATACTTCCGGTATAATGAACCTGAAAAAGATTAGTGAAACGGAGCATATTATGGCAGAGAAAATTGACGTAACAGGAATGAAGATACCGGAGCATGTAGCGATTATATTAGATGGAAACGGACGCTGGGCAAAGAAGCGCTTTCTTCCACGAAATGCAGGACATGCAGCAGGAGCAAAAACTGTTGAAAAGATAATAGAAGATGCCCATGATTTGGGAATTAAATATATGACAATGTATGCTTTTTCTACAGAAAACTGGAATCGTCCGGAAAGTGAAGTAAAAGCTCTTATGAAACTACTAAGAAATTATTTGAAGGACTGTATTGAGAGAGCAAATAAAAATGATATGAAGTGTCTTGTAATAGGAGATAAATCCCGTTTAGACCAGGATATTGTTGATAAGATTAACGAGTTAGAGGAATGTTCTAAGGAGAATCAGGGGATTACATTTATTATTGCGCTGAATTATGGAAGCAGAGACGAGATTCGAAGAGCGATGACAAAGATGGCACAGGATTGTAAAGAAGGAAAAATGAATCCGGAAGATATTACAGAAAGTACTATTAGTGATTATCTTGATACAAAAGGAATTCCTGATCCTGACTTGTTGATTCGTACGAGTGGAGAAATCAGACTGTCTAATTATTTATTATGGCAGCTGGCATATACTGAATTTTATTTTACAGATGTATTATGGCCGGATTTTAATAAAGAAGAATTAAAAAAAGCGATTGTAAAATATAATCAGCGTGACAGACGTTTTGGTGGTGTGAAATAAAAAATCTATCCAATAGATGAAAAGAACACGGTGCGCAGTGAGACATGAAGAAAAGTGTAACACAGTGCACAGTGAGATTGAGAGGAAAGAAAATGGTACTTAGCAAATTTGCAAATAAGTCTTTTGTGACAAGATTAATTAGTGGAATTGTATTGGTCGGGCTGATGCTGGCAACAATTATTCCGGGAGGAACTGTTTTGTTTGTCGCAAACATGCTTATTTCGCTAGTGGGAGTATATGAATTGTATAAGGTAATGGGACTTGAGAAATCATTGCCGGGTGTGACAGGATATGTGGCAACAATTTCCTATTATGCATTATTATTCACACAGAAAACACAATATATTACTATATTGTTTATTGTATTCTTGATTGCGTTACTGGCACAGTATGTTTTTATGTTTCCGCAATATAAGACAGAGCAGGTGTCTAATGCGATTATGTGTATGTTATATGCCGGTGTGCTTCTCTCATATATTTATATAGTAAGAGAAGGGAACAATGGGGCATATACGGTATGGTTGATATTTTTATGTTCATGGGCCAGTGATACATGTGCTTATGTGGCGGGAGTGGCATTTGGAAAACATAAAATGGCACCGGTACTCAGCCCTAAAAAATCTATTGAGGGCGCAGTCGGAGGTGTTGTAGGTGCTGCTGTTTTAGGGGCAGTTTATGCAGCTGTATTTATTGATAAGATACAGTTAAGTGTTAATCCAGTCATGGTATTTGCAGTTATCTGTGCAGTTGGTGCATTAATTTCCATGGTAGGAGATTTGGCAGCATCTGCTATTAAGAGAAATCACGATATTAAAGATTATGGAACATTGATTCCCGGACATGGTGGAATCATGGATAGATTTGACAGTGTGATATATGTCGCACCGATTATCTGGATATTACTTCAGATATTTTAAGAGAAAAGCTGATATGAAATGAGTTTTTGCATACAAAATGCAGGAACAAAATAATATAATGGAGAAAATAATGAAAAATATATCAATTTTAGGCTCTACCGGTTCTATTGGAACACAGACTCTAGATATTGTGAGGGCCAATAATGATTTAAATGTCGTTGCGATTGCAGCAGGTTCTAATGTAAAGATGTTGGAAGAACAGATACGTGAATTCCATCCAAAACTTGTATGTGTATACAATGAAGAGGCAGCAGGAAGACTAAAGACAGCAGTTGCAGATACAGATGTGAAAGTCGTAGCAGGAATGGATGGTTTGATAGAGGCTGCTACATATAATAGTGCTCAGATTGTTGTGACAGCATTTGTGGGAATGATAGGTATCCGTCCGACACTGGAGGCTATTAAAGCAGGAAAAGATATCGCATTGGCAAACAAGGAAACTTTG
>CAQBGY010000094.1:2851-7004 GCA_948759685.1 uncultured Eubacterium sp. | reverse complement strand
AAACTTTGGTTACAGCAGGCCATCTGGTAATGGAAGCTGCAAAAGAATATGGTGTAAAGATTCTTCCGGTAGATAGTGAACACAGTGCGATATTTCAGTCACTGAATGGTGAGAATAAAAAAGAAATTGATAAGATTTTACTGACTGCATCGGGAGGTCCTTTCAGAGGATGGACTAGAGAGCAGATGAAAAATGTGCAGGTGGAAGATGCGCTGAAGCATCCAAACTGGGCGATGGGACAGAAAATCACTATAGATTCAGCTACAATGGTAAACAAAGGACTGGAAGTCATTGAGGCAAAGTGGCTGTTTGATGTAGACATTGATCATGTGCAGGCGGTAGTTCAGCCTCAGAGTATTATTCATTCGATGGTGCAGTATAAAGATGGTGCAGTGATTGCCCAGCTTGGAACACCGGATATGAAACTGCCAATACAGTATGCATTATATTATCCTGAGAGAAGGTATCTGGCAGGAGACAGACTTGATTTTGCAAAAATCGGTCAGATTACATTTGAAGAACCGGATTTAAATAACTTTGCAGGGCTGAAAATGGCATATGAGGCAGGGCGAATGGGTGGTTCCATGCCTACCGTGTTTAATGCAGCGAATGAAAAAGCAGTAGCGAAGTTTTTAAATAGAGAAATCGGATTTTGGGATATTACAGATATGATTCAATATTGTATGGAGCAGCATGAAAATATTAATCATCCGACAGTAGAACAAATATTAGAAATAGAACAATGGGTATATGAGCTTATTGAGAATAGGTGGTAGAAATGCAGACAGCAATTAGTATAATTATAGCGTTAATAATTTTTGGAGTGTTGGTTTTAATTCATGAGTTTGGCCATTTTATTGTAGCAAAGAAAAATGGCGTAGTGGTTAATGAGTTTTCTATTGGTATGGGACCAAGAATATTCAGCCGTGTGGCAAAAAGCGGCACAAGATATTCAATCAAGGTTCTTCCGTTAGGCGGTTCATGTGCGATGCTCGGTGAAGATGAGGATAATGAGGAAGAAGGTTCATTTAATTCAAAATCTATCTGGGCAAGAAGTGCGATTATATTTGCCGGACCGTTTTTTAATTTTATTTTAGCTTTTGTTCTGGCATTAATTGTGATTGGTGCTGCAGGGGCAGATGTGTCTTATGTAACCAGTGTGGATAAAAATTCGGCAGCTTATGAGGCAGGACTTCGTGAGGGTGACAGAATTACAAAGTATAATGGTGCACATGCTACACTTGGAAGAGAAATTTATTTAGAAGACTATGTAAATCCTTTAGATGGTAGTGAAATTTCCATATCTTTTGTAAGGGATGGAGAAAAGAAAACAATAAAGTATACTCCAAATACAGAAAAAAGATATATCGTTGGTATGAACTATAGTGCTACAGACACACAGGCAGAGATTTCACAGGTTAACAGAGAATCTGCCATGGCAGAGGCAGGAGTGCAGCCGGGAGATGTTGTCACAGAGATTGATGGAGTAAAGATTACGACAGGAAAGCAGATGTCAGAGCATATTGCTGCACATCCATTTGGAGAGAAAGAAGTACATCTTACATTAGATAGAAAAGGTGAGGAAGTTAAGGTTGTGGTAAAACCACAGATGACGAAGATTGCAAATAGTGGGTTTACTTATAATCTTGGAAGAGAGAAGCAGTCTGTAGGCGGAGTAATTAAGTATAGTTTTACAGAAGTCAGATATGAGATTGCCACCGTTTTAAAGAGTCTGAAAATGTTAGTGACAGGTAAAGTGTCAGCAAATGAAGTTTCGGGACCGGTAGGAATCGTAAACGTTATTGGAGATACGTATACTACTGCAAAATCAGAGGGGGTAGCAATAACGATATTAACATTGCTCAATCTGGCAATTATGCTCAGTGCAAATTTAGGTGTTATGAACTTACTTCCGATTCCGGCACTAGATGGTGGAAGATTGTTCTTATATCTGATAGAGATTATTACAAGAAAGAAAATTCCTAAGGATAAGGAAGGAATGATACATTTTATAGGATTTATTTTATTAATGGCTTTGATGGTGTTCCTTGTGTTTAATGATATCCGGAAGTTGATCTAAGGTTGAGATATCCGGAAGCATCATAGATTAGGGATTGTAAGGTGAAATGTTATGTTAAGAGAGAATACAAAAGTAATTCAGATTGGAAATAAAGTAATTGGCGGAGGAAATCCTATTCTGATTCAGTCTATGACAAATACAAAGACAGAAGATGTAGAAGCTACGGTAAATCAGATTAAAGAGTTAGAGGCGGCAGGCTGTGATATTATCCGATGTGCCGTGCCTACCATGGAGGCGGCAGAAGCAATCGCACAGATAAAGAAACTGATTTCTATTCCGCTTGTTGCAGACATACATTTTGATTACCGTCTGGCTATTGCAGCCATGGAAAATGGTGCAGACAAGATTCGTATCAATCCGGGAAATATAGGAGATATCTCCAAAGTAAAAGCTGTCGTAGATGTGGCAAAGGAAAAGAATATTCCTATCAGAGTCGGTGTGAACAGCGGTTCATTAGAAAAGAATATTTTAGAAAAGTATGGTAAGGTGACTGCTGAAGGAATTGTAGAAAGTGCTTTAGATAAAGTCAAAATTATCGAAGATTTGGGATATGATAATCTCGTTATCAGTATCAAATCATCTGATGTAATGATGTGTGTCAAAGCACATGAACTGATTGCACAGAAGACCGATTACCCTTTACATGTAGGAATCACAGAATCCGGTACAATTGCTTCCGGAAATATTAAATCGGCATTAGGATTGGGACTGATTTTAAATCAGGGGATTGGTGATACAATCAGAGTTTCTCTCACAGGAGCACCTGTAGAAGAGATTGCCAGTGCAAAGCTGATTTTAAAGACATTAGGGCTTAGACAAGGCGGAATATCCGTTGTTTCCTGTCCGACTTGTGGAAGAACACAGATTGACTTAATCGGACTGGCAGGAAAAGTAGAAAAAATGGTTACAAAATATGATTTAGATATAAAAGTTGCTGTTATGGGATGTGTTGTGAATGGACCGGGAGAGGCCAGAGAAGCAGACATTGGTATTGCCGGAGGTAAAGGCGAAGGACTTCTGATAAAGAAAGGTGAAGTAATTAAAAAAATACCCGAAGAACAGTTATTAGATACTCTTGAAGATGAATTGAAACACTGGAGGAATTAAGTTGGAAAAAAAGAATTTTCTTGAAGTTTTTCCAAATCTGACACTGAGTGAGGAACTAAAAAGTATATTTCAACTGGTCGATATTACACGAATAACAACGAACAGTGAACATACAAAGATGAGAATCTATATTGAAAGCAGCAGACTTATTGAAAAGTCTGCTATTTTCAAAGTGAAAGAGCAATTGGCAAAAAACTTAAGAACTGGAAAGAAGATTTCTATTGAAATCATAGAAAAATACATATTGTCAAAACAGTATACACCGGAAAATCTTTTTGAGATATATAAAGATAGTATTCTTCTGGAATTAAATGAGTCCAGTCCTATTATTGCTGCAATGTTGAAAAAAGCACCGACCAGATTTGATGAGTCCGGCAGACTGGTCATTGATTTAGAGTCCAGTATTGTCTCAGAGGCAAGAATGAAAATATTAAAGGATACGATTGAGCATATATTCAGGGACAGATTCGATATGCCATTGGAGGTACGTATCGAAAAAAGAATTTTGAACAGTAATCGATATGCAGAGCGAAATGCCAGAAGACTGAAAAATGAAGTCAATGTTCTTTTAAGCAAAGATGAGCCAAAGAAGGAAGAAGAGCAGAAGCAGGCAGAAAGACCGAAACGTCCGAAGAAAGCTACATATTCAGATAATCCGGAAGTGGTATATGGAAGAGATTTTAAATTTGATTCAGATACACAACTATGTGATGTGTTTGAGGGAACCGGCGAGACCGTTGTAAAAGGTCAGGTTATGACTATGGATGACAGGGAAACCCGGACAGGTAAGTTTATTGTTACGTTGGAGATTACAGACTTTACAGACAGTATTGCAGTAAAAATTTTCTTGGGGGATGAAAATGCAAAAAAAGAGTTTACGTCTAAGGTGAAAAAGAAAACTTTTATTCGTATCAAAGGTGTGGCAATGTATGATACAGATCGGAAGAGCACACGTCTGAACTCCAG
>CAQBGY010000094.1:0-2841 GCA_948759685.1 uncultured Eubacterium sp. | reverse complement strand
AATGAAGCTCCACACTTTTATCTACAGACAGGTAGAAATCAGCCGTGTGGATGGAATGAAACTGATTCCTGCATTTTTCACTGAAAAGAGAAAAGACACTGCTGTAGATAAACGTGTGGAGCTTCATTGTCATACAAAGATGAGTGATATGGACGGTGTCAGTGAATGTGGTGCTCTTGTGCGCCGTGCCTATGAGTGGGGACATAGAGCCATTGCCATTACTGACCATGGAGTCGTGCAGGCATTTCCGGATGCATGGCATGAATATTGTGATATTAAAAAAGAATGTAAAAAAGCAGGTAAGGAATGTGATTTTAAAGTAATATACGGTGTTGAAGCATATCTGGTAGATGACTTAAAGGATATGATTGTAAATCCAAAAGGACAGAGCCTTGATGACACCTATGTAGTTTTTGATTTGGAAACGACCGGTTTTAGTGCAAAAAGTGATAAAATCATAGAGATTGGCGCAGTAAAGGTACAGGAGGGCAAAATCATAGACAGATTCAGTACCTTTGTGAATCCTGAGATTCCAATACCATTTCGTATAGAGCAGCTTACCAGCATTAATGATAATATGGTAATCAATGCACCGAAGATAGAAGAGATTCTTCCAGAGTTTATGGAGTTCTGTAAAGATTGTGTTATGGTAGCCCACAATGCAGATTTTGATATGAGTTTTATTTCAGCGAATTGTGAACGGCAGGGGCTTCCATGTGACTTTACAATCATTGATACAGTGGCGATGTCCAGGTACTTGATTATCGGACTTGGAAGATACAAATTGGACAGTGTTGCAAAAGCATTGGGAATAGTATTGGACCATCATCACAGAGCTGTGGATGATGCAGAGTGTACTGCACTGATTTTCTTAAAGTTGTGCGATATGCTCCGAGATAAAGGAATTGACAATCTGGATGAGGTCAATGAAGAAGGAAAACAGTCAACAAACCTGATTAATAAACTTCCGGCACATCATGCCATCATTTTGGTAAAAGATTTAATTGGAAGAGTTAATCTCTATAAATTGATTTCTATTTCTCATATTGATACATTTGCAAACAAAAGACCTCGTATTTTAAAGAGTGATTATTTGAAACACTGTGAGGGCCTTATGATAGGCAGTGCCTGTGAAGCGGGAGAGTTATATCAGGCGATTCTTCATGGAAGACCGCAGCAGGAGATTGCAAGGCTTGCAGAGTTTTATGACTATTTTGAGGTACAGCCTCTAGGTAATAATGACTTTATGGTGAAAACAGGCAATCCTGATATTGATAATAAAAAGAGATTTCTCGTAGAATCCAGAGAAGAGTTGAAAGACATTAATCGAAAGATTATTGAACTGGGAAGAAAGTTTAACAAAATGACGGTGGCAACCTGTGACGTACATTTCCTAGACCCTGAAGATGAGATATACAGGCGCATTATTCAGTTCGGTCAGGGATTTAAAGATGCAGATGAACAGGCACCGCTGTATCTTCGAACCACAGATGAAATGTTAAAAGAATTTGATTATCTGGGAAGCAATGTAGCAGAAGAGATTGTTATTACCAATCCAAATAAGATTGCAGATATGATTGATAATATTTCTCCAATACATCCTGACAAGTGTCCGCCGGTATTGGAAAATTCTGAAGAGAACTTAAGAAAAATCTGCTTTGATAAAGCTCATGAAATTTATGGAGATGATTTGCCTAAAATTGTAGAAGACAGATTAGAAGTAGAACTGGATTCCATTATCGGTAATGGATATGCGGTAATGTACATTATGGCGCAGAGACTGGTTTGGAAGTCGAACGAAGACGGATACCTGGTAGGCTCGAGAGGTTCTGTTGGTTCCTCTTTTGCGGCAACGATGTCCGGTATTACAGAGTGTAATCCACTTGCACCACATTACTATTGTGAAAAATGTAAAAGTTCCTTTTTTGAAAAGGAATACAGAGCACCCGAAGGAACAGATTCAGGAGAAATTAAGCGAATACAGGAAATTATCGCAAAGGAGAAGGCAGAGGGGGGAATCGGATTTGATCTGCCCGATATGGTATGTCCTCACTGTGGTGAGAAAATGAAAAAAGACGGTCTGGAGATTCCTTTTGAGACATTCCTCGGATTTGGTGGAACAAAAGAGCCGGATATCGACTTGAACTTTTCAGGAGAATATCAGGCAAATGCTCATGCTTATACAGAGGTAATGTTTGGTAAGGGGCATACATTCAGAGCAGGAACCATTACGGGTGTAGCGGATAAGACTGCTTTTGGATATGTGAAGAATTATTTTGATGATCATAACGTTGTAAAAAGAACAGCAGAGATTGACAGAATTGCCAGAGGATGTACAGGTATCAGAAGAAGTACAGGACAGCATCCGGGTGGTATCGTTATTGTTCCAAGAGATAAAGAAATCTATGATTTTACACCAATACAGAAACCGGCAAATGATATGAGTGTAGATACGATCACAACGCATTTTGAATATCATGCGATAGATGCCAATCTGTTGAAACTGGATATTCTGGGGCACGACGATCCTACGATGATTCGCCGGTTAGAAAAACTCACAGACACGAATGTACAGACAGATGTACCTTTTGATGATGAGAAAGTAATGTCGTTGTTTTTAAGCCCGGAGGCTCTTGGAATTACACCTGATGATATTGACGGATGTCCTATTGGAACATTAGGTCTTCCGGAGCTTGGTACGGATTTTGTTATTCAGATGTTGGTGGATACAAAACCTACCAAGATAGCTGACCTGCTTCGTGTTTCGGGATTGTCTCATGGTACGGATGTATGGCTTGGAAATGCCCAGACGCTGATTCAGGAAGGAACATGTACCATTTC
>CAQBGY010000093.1 GCA_948759685.1 uncultured Eubacterium sp. | reverse complement strand
TTCAGTTTCCAAGTGTATCCTTTTATACTCAAACCACCTCAACAAACCGAAATTTAAACACCCCAGGGCTTATGCCCCGGGGTCTTAAAAATATATAGAGAAAAACTTCGAAAGGTTTTCTATTTGTTAAAATATTACCACTTCAAATCAATTACAAGTGCTGTAGGATTTGTATAATGAAGAAGTGTACTCTGGTCATTTACATCATCATAGCAGAATCCATAAGAGAAGTTATTTACTGAATGCTGATGTAAGAATGCTGAATAGTAGTTATATGTACCATTCTTATAGTATGCACTTGGATTCTGATAATTTGCAGGGTCTGTCGCAACACCTCTGTTAAATGCTGCACAAAGCTGAGCTTCTATAACTAATTCTGTTGAAACACCTCTGTTGAAATTACCTTTTCCTTCAAGTACATCCTGAGTTGTTGGTTTATAAACTTTATATGTTCCATTATCACCATCTTTTGTGAATACCATATGGTCTCCATTTACTTTTCCTCTGAATGTACCTGCATCACACTTAAATACTAATGTTTCTCTTGAATATTTATTCCAGAACTCATTAATATATGCATCAAAGTAAGTAGCATTTTCTTTTCCTTCATTAAATGAACCCTTACATGGAGCCATAATTCTGTCTTTATTTACAAGTGACTGCCAGATAGTCGGAGCTGATGCTTTGTATGCTGCAAAGATTTCTTCTCTTGTTCCAACATCTCCTACTGTTTTATCATATACGTCATAGTCACCAGGTCTGTTATCAAATCCACCCTGTCCCACTAATCGTGTAACAACCGGGAAACTAAAGAAATCAACTCTTGTTGTATTTCCCCAGTATTCTTTATTTGTAACTGTGAACTCTGCAAATTCAAATAATACATCACTATTTGGATCTGATGGATTATTAAGGTCTGGACCTGCATATCCTACATTTCCTGCCTCATCATTGTTAAATGTAATATAAACAGGTTCACCATAACTCAAATACATTCTTCCTGATTCAATATCCGGCAGGTACACATAACTTGCTTCTGCCAATGAATGTGCAATATTAGCACACTTTCTTCCATTCTTTTCAACTGTATTTAATGCTGCACTTGCTTTAATAAGATTTCCCTTTGCATCAAGGTAACAAATTTCATGATCCTTATCTCTTCCGATAACAATCCAATAAATCTGATCATCTCTGTATTTTCCATTTGTTCTATTGTTCAACTGTAAAAACATTCTGTCATTTCTAACCGGAATATCTGTTCTGAGCTGAGGAACATCTGTGTTTGGATTCACTATCGGTTTTGTCGGCTGTGGTTGTGTTGGTGCCTGTGTTTCCTGTTGGCTTCCACCTGTTGCCACATTAACATTCATAGTGATACGCTCTGATTCTTTAGAACCTGAAACGGTAGAAATCTCTACTGTATGATTTCCTGCTGCATAGCCTGAATATGTATAATATGCACATCCAATCTTTGATGCAACCTGTTTTCCGTCAATATATACATTATATGAGTTAACATTTCCTCTACCCCAGACAACTCCGATTGTTCCTGCTTTCGGATTGCTTACTACTGCACCAAATGGTTTTGCGATACTTGTATCAACACTCGGCGCTTTTGTTGTTGGTGCCTGTGTAACCGGAACTGTTGGTTTTGCTGTTGTCGGTACTGTCTTTTTGCGTACAATAATAGATGACATCTGATCATTGAAATCACCACCAATCCAAGGTGTATCAGATGTAATGATTCTTGATGCTCCCTGGAAATTGTCATCAGCATAAAGTACTGCTTCATATCCGTTCTGTACCTTTAATGATGAAAGATTGTCATTTCTGAATCCTTTTGCTTCAAGTGCTGCAATGTTATACTTTCCCTCATTTAATGCAGTAACCCTTCCACCATAATTAATATCCTGATATATATATACAACTCCTGTTTCTAACTTTGTTGTCGTTGGCTTTGGTGTTGTAACTACCTGTGTATGTCCGCCAACTGTAATGTCAAATGATGCTTTTACTGATTCATTTGTTCCTAAAACAGTTGTAATACTAACTGTATGATTTCCTGCTGAGATATTATCAAATTCATAATAAGCACATCCTACAGCATTTGCTATAACTTTATTATCAAGATAGATGTTGTATGTGTTAATTTCTCCACGTCCCCAAACAACACTAAAAGCATTATTTCTTGGGCTGTTTACTACTACACCAAAAGGTGCTGCAATGTTTGAACTTTCCCCCGTACTTGTCTGATTTCCAGTTACATATGACATTTCTTTGGAATCATACTGACATCCGCCTTTATTATATGTGAATGAACAGGTAATTTTATCACCTTTCTTCAATCCATTGATTGAATACTCATACTTTGTGTTGCTGCCATTCATTCCTACATTCTGTTGTGCCCCATCATTAACTTTGTAATGAACAATAACATATGCTGCATAACTGGATGCATTAAATGTTAGTTTTGTTGTACTTGCAGAAATTTCCTCCGCTGTTACTGTGTAATCTGCTGCACTTTCAACTGTTGCTGCAGCTTTTGCTTTCTGTGTGTCAGCAATGCTCATACCCGTTACTAAAAGAGCAATTGCCAATACAGAAGATAAAATCTTCTTAAACATTCTTACCTTCATAAAATCCTCCTAAACTATTTTTTGTTTTTCCGTACACACATATCGTTTCATCTCTTGATGATATTGTTGTACATGATAAAAACATTTCAAAAAAGGATTAAATTTTTATAAAAGGTACAATTTTTAATAAAAGTATTTTTCGCTCTTTTTTTAGAAAGGTATCCATTTTTTATAAATAAAAAAGAGGCATCCTATCTGTTCACTCATTTTTAATGAATGTTACAGACTATTGATGCCTCTTTTATTAATTTATATCCTATCTATATCTTTTTACAGTAGGTTCTAAAATACCCTTCTCAAAAACAAATATTGTAAGATAAGGAATAACGCTGCATAAACCACAAAGGATAGACAAACCTGAAACGTAAATACTTACTCCGCCAACGATAAATCCATGTGTTGCAAGTTGTCCTAATATAACAAGAAGTAATAACGAAGACATTTTAGGGACCATTCTGATTCCGCCCTTTTCTCTTAATATAAACAGTCCAAATGTCAAAATCGCAATAATTGCAGTAGCTATGTAAACGATTAAATTCGTATGGAAATATTCACTATTCAATGTTTCGTTAAACTCCTGCTTCTGTGCAAACATCATTACAAGTATCACTACATAATAAAGAATAAATACTGCATATGATATATGAAGCAATCCGTTCAGGTTTCCCTTAATTAAAGAGATTGTAAATAGAAACATTGCTGCCATGGCAATCAATACAATAAATCTTGGTATCGTCCATGATACTGTTCCTTTTTCAATAATATCCGTCTCCAAAAAATATACCGGTCTGTAAAACTGATAAAATAAACACAGTTCAGACAATAAGCATAGAAGTAGCACTATTAATTCCCTTGTTCTCCTCATATTACCGTCCCTCTTTTCTAAATTTATCTTTATTTTACTATATTTAGATAATTTATGCAAAAAATGTTACAATTCTATAAAATAAACTATAAAAAAGATAAGACAATCGTGTTTTCGTCTTATCTTTTTCAAATTAATTTCATATGAACTTTTATTTATTCCCTAAATACTTTTGTTATACTATCTATTGCCTGTGTTTCATCTTCACCATCAGCGGAAATTTTCACTGTCTGCCCTGGGACAATACCTAATGCCATCATTCCCATAATACTTTTTGCATTTACTTTTTTCGTTTCAAACTCTACGTAGATTCTGCTTTCAAACTGACTTGCAACCTGAACACATTTTGCTACCGGGCTTGTTTCTGCTCCCTGCTTAATACCTATTGTTACATCCCTTGTTGTCATTTAAACTTTTCCTCCTTAGGGTCATCCTCTTAAATCATCTGCAATCTGACAAATCTTTCTAAGCCTGTGGTTTACACCTGATTTTCCAAGAGGAGGTTCTAACCTCTCTCCTAATTCCTGCAATGATGCATCTGGATTGTCTATGCGTATCAATGCTATATCCTGTAATTTAGGTGGAAGATACTCAATCCCTTTATTTTTTATAATATAATTGATATCCTCTATCTGCCTGACCGAAGTCGCTACAGTTTTCTTTATATTGGCTGTCTCACAATTGACCTGTCTATTGTAATAATTACTCATACCCTTTAAGATACGAATATTCTCCATTTCCATTAAAGAAACGTGGGCTTCCATTACGTTCAAAACGTCTACTATTCCTTCGCCTTCTTTTAGATATACCACATAACTACCTTTTCTGGCAACCATTTTTCCTTCAATATTGAATTTTTTCAACAAATTTATCAGTTGTTCCGACTTTTTATTACTATTACATTTGATTTCCAAATGATAAGACTTGTTCGGATCACTGATAGAACCAGCCGCCATAAAAGCACCTCTTATGAAAGCACGTTTACAACAATCTTTCATAATTACAATATTATTGGTGATTGAAAAATTCTCTTCAATATCGCCTGCATCATTCATTAATTTTGTTGCCTGCAAAATCTTAATTGCTTGCTGATTGTCCGTTACAGTTAAAGTATATGTCTTTCCTATCCTTGAATATGCATTATCTCTGATGGTAATTTCTGTGTCAATATGGAATGTCTTCCATAATAACGTTCGTACTTTGTTTGCAGTAGGTTCCGTCTCTGTTCTAACTCGAATGGCATAATGGTTATTCTCATCAATCATTACACTGCCACACATAGAAATTAACGCTGCCAGTTCCGCAATTCTGCAATGAACTGCATTATTAACATGCTCTGCCAGTTCTTTTTTTACTTTACTTGAAAAACTCATAAAATCCACTTTCTATCTTAAAATATCTCTGTGAGCAATTCTTATGCCATAATTCGCATCTGATATGTTTAACTTCCTATACAGTTCATTTGCCACAGTCACAGACCTATGATGTCCGCCTGTACATCCAATCCCGATAACAAGCTGATTTTTTCCTTCGTATATATAATTAGGAATTAAAAATCTTATCATATCAATTAATTTATTTAAAAACTCAGTGGAAACCTCAGACTTTAAAACAAAATCCCTGACCTCCTGCTGTTCCCCTGTCTTATGCTTTAATTCCGGTATATAATACGGATTTGGCAGAAAACGTACATCAAATACTAAATCACAATCTGCCGGCACCCCATACTTAAAACCAAATGACAGAATTGTAACAAACAGATTTTTATAATCCTGATTCAACACAAATATTTTTTCTATCTCTGTTTTCAAATCACGGACCAGTAAATTACTTGTATCAATAATATAATCCGCCTGAGTTCGCAGATAGGAAAGTTTTTTCCGTTCTGCATTGATTCCATTTTCAACACTGTCTGTCTCTCCCATAGGATGGCTTCTTCTCGTCTCTTTAAATCGTTTTATCAACGTACTATTGCAACAATCTAAAAACAGTATTTCATAATTCTGCTCTTTCTTTTTTAATCCGGAAAGAACATCATGAATTTTGTCCAGATTTTCACCACTCCGGATATCTACTCCGATTGCCACTTTATTCTTCTCGCTTGTCTGTGCAAACAAAAGATCTGCAAAATTTTCAATCAAATCAACAGGAAGATTATCTACACAATAATATCCATTATCCTCAAAAATTTTTAACGCCGTAATCTTTCCTGCTCCGGACATTCCTGTGACAATAACAAAACGCATATATTTCTCCTATATAATCTTCACTTCCGGTTCCAGTTCTACACCGAACTGTTCCTTTACTTTTTTCTGTACATCACTTATAAGCTGTAAAACCTCTGTTGCTGTTGCATTATTATAATTAATAACAAACCCGCAGTGTTTCTCTGAAACCATTGCTCCACCCACTGTATACCCCCGAAGTCCTGCATCTTCAATCAGCTTTCCTGCGAAATATCCCTCCGGACGCTTAAAAGTACTTCCTGCACTCGGATATTCCAAAGGCTGTTTCAATTTTCTCTTCTCCATAAGAACCTGCATAATGCCGCCAATTTCACCGGCACTTCCGATTTGGAGTCCAATACACATCTGAAGTACTATCATGCCTTTTCTGGCTATTACACTCTTCCGATAACCCAGTTCCAGGTTTTCTGCTTCTATCTTTTGAACTTCGCCGTCGCTATTTAACACTTTTACCCACTTAATAACATCCTTCATCTCTCCGCCATAAGCTCCAGCGTTCATAACAACTGCTCCGCCTACATTTCCTGGTATCCCATGGGCAAACTCAAAACCTGCCAGATCATTTTCATAAGCTGCCATTGCCACTGCCGCCAACTTTGCCCCTGCATCCGCCACAATGTCTTCACCAATCACATCAATACTGCTCATCCTGTTGTTAATCTCAACAATAACGCCCTTATACCCTTCATCTCTTATCAAAATATTACTTCCATTACCAATAACCATATATGGATAGTCAAATTCTTTACATACTTTAATAATCTGAATCAACTCTTCCACACTTCCCGGTACGATATAAAACTCTGCCATGCCGCCACATCGAAATGTACAATGCTTTGCCATAGGCTCATTTTGTTTAATATAATCTTCTCCAACAATACTTTTTAACTTTTCAAACACGATATTTACACACTCACTTTCACCACAAACTATCTGACAACCAAAGCTGCTGCGCCATACATTCCCGCATCATTTCCAAGCTCAGCCAGATGCACTGCTGCATCTCCACAGGCAGTAAAACAAGTTTCTCTATATGTAGTCTTAATTGCATCAATTAAATACTGTCCTGCTTTGCTGACTCCACCGCCAATGATAAATGCTTCCGGATTAATTGTCACTGCAATATGCGCCATTGCCTTTCCAAGATAACCACCCATCTGACGAACAACTGTTTCTGCTCCTTCGTCTCCTTCTTTTGCTAAATCAAAAACATCTTTTGCTGTGATATCATTTCCGTAATCTGTCATTTTTGTTTCTTTATTACCGGCAGCCATATATCTCTTAGCCAGTCTTACCACACCGGTAGCTGATGCATATTGTTCGAGACAGCCTTTTCTTCCACATCCACAGATTTCTGTTTCTTCGTCATTCATATGCATATGCCCAATTTCTCCCGCACCGCCATTATATCCGGTCAAGATATTATTATTGATAATAACTCCGCCGCCAACACCGGTGCCTAATGTAATCATAACAATATCATGATAATTCTTTCCGCCACCTTTCCAATTTTCTCCAAGGGCTGCTACATTCGCATCATTTCCGGCTTTCACCTTAATTCCATGAAACATTTCTGATAACTGTTCTGCTACATTGAACGTTCCCCATCCAAGGTTTACACATTGAAGAACCGTGCCATCTGCAAGTACCGGCCCCGGAAGACCAATTCCGATACCCTCTATATCATCCAGACTAATCCCCTCTTTTACCAGTTTACCTTCTAATGCCTCACAGATATCACCCAATATTGCCTCACCGAAATTCTCTGTGTTGGTCTTAATCTCCCATTTATCTAACATCTTACCACTCGTTTCAAGAAAACCAATTTTAATTGTAGTTCCACCTACATCTACTCCAAAACAATACTTCTTCACAATATTTCCTCCACTTTCTTATTTTATTTGTTTTTCTCATTCTTTGTTTTTCTTATTATTCATTTTCACCCATCATATTTTTCTGAACTCTGTTATATAATTCTACAGCTGCATTATACCCCATTCGTTTCTGCCTATGGTTTACGGCTGCTGCCTCAACAATAACAGCCAGATTTCGTCCCGGTCTGATAGGTATTTTATGACATACAACCTTATTTCCCAAAAACTCTGTATATCTTTCTTCTAAACACATCCGGTCATATTCTTTGTCTCTGCTCCATTCCTCTAACTGAATAACCATATCTATACTGGCAGAATCTAAAATACTCTCAACTCCAAACAGCGCTTTTACATCAATAATTCCGATTCCACGCAGTTCAATAAAATGCTTTGTTATAGCCGGAGATGTTCCTATCAGCGTCTCATCACTCACACGTCTGATTTCTACAACATCATCTGTTACCAGACGATGACCACGTTTAATTAATTCCAAAGCAGCCTCACTCTTTCCGATGCCGCTCTCTCCCATAATCAAAACGCCCTCTCCATAAACGTCAACCAGAACTCCGTGTCTGGTAATGCAGGGAGCTAGTTCTACATTCAGCCAGCGGGATAACTCTGCATTAAAGCTTGATGTGGCAGTGTCCGTAGACATAATTGGCACTCCATACTTTAATCCGGCTGAAATCAAATCGTCATCAGGCTTATTTCCTCTACAAAGAATAAGGCATGGAATTCCACTGCTCATTAATTTTTCGTAAACCCACTGCCTGTTCTGCCTTTGCATATTATCAAGAAATGCACACTCAACATTTCCGATAATCTGAACTCTTTCCTTATCAAAATGCTCAAAAAAACCCGCCAGCTGCAAAGCCGGTCTGTTTACCTCCGGAATAATAATTTTTACTTCATCTGTATTAATCTCCGGCGTATGGTTTACTAATCCATAATTGTCTACTACCTTTGTAAAAGGAATAAAAATATCAGACATCTCCTACCTCCTTACTATATGCATCACATTTCCTGATTCTATCTCACTTATTCTATCATTTGTGAAAATATTTGTATATATCTTTTGCCACTTTCTCTGTGACAGAATTTACCTTCACCAGTTCTTCTACATCAGCATTCCTGATAGCTTCAATAGATTTAAAATACCGCATTAAAGCTTTTCTTCTGGATGGTCCTACTCCCGGTATATCATCAAGTACTGACTTCACTTCTCTTTTTCCTCTGAGACTTCTATGATACTCAATTGCAAATCTATGTGTTTCATCCTGTATTCTGGTAATTAACTGAAAGCCTTCTGAATGTGTATTGATAGGTATTTCCGCATTATTATAATATAAACCTCTGGTACTATGATGGTCATCTTTTACCATGCCGCAGACAGGAATATTTATTCCTAATTCTTCAAGAACTTTCAAAGCCACATTTACCTGCCCTTTTCCTCCGTCCATCATAATAATATCCGGAAACTTGCTGAAGCTTCCCAACTCATAGTCCCCATCTTCCATATCCAGTTTCTTTCTCTCTTCCAGTCCATGTCTGAATCTTCTCGTAAGCACCTCTTCCATGCTGGCATAATCATCCGGTCCGTGCACCGTTTTAATTTTAAACTTACGATAATTATTTCGTTTCGGTTTTCCGTCTTCATACACAATCATAGATGCAACTGATTCATAACCATTGGTATTTGAAATATCATAAGACTCCATTCGATGAATTCCTTCTATCCCAATCAACTCTTCTATCTCATGGACTGCACCGATTGTTTTCTTTTGCTCTCTGCGGTATTTTTCTTTGTTCTGCTCTAATAAGTTTCTGGCATTCTTAGCTGCCAGTTCCACTAGTTTTTCTTTACTTCCTTTTTTAGGATGAACAATTTTTACTGTATAATTCTGGTTTCTGCTAAGCATTTGAGATAATAATTCCGGTTCCTCCACCTCTTCCTGCACTAATAACTGATGTGGAATAAACGGTGTGCCAATATAATACTGCTTAATAAAACTGGTAATAATATCTGTTCCGGTGTCCCCGAGTGCTGTTGTGAGATAAAAATGTTCTCTTCCAATCAGCTTTCCATTTCTGACAAAGAAAATCTGTACCACAGCATCGTTGCCTTCTTCCGCATAAGCAATAATATCCCTGTCCTCAAACTTATGTGATGTAATTTTCTGATTGCCCGCAACATGATTAATACTATTAATCAAATCTCTGTACTCCATTGCCTTTTCAAAATCCATCTGTGCTGAGGCATCCTTCATTTTCTCTTCCAGTTCTTTTATCGTGTCTTTAAAATTTCCCTCTAAAAATCTGACTGCTTTTGCAATATTTTCTCCGTACTCTTCCTTACTGACATATCCCTGACAGGCTCCATCACATCTTCCCATATGATAATAAAGACACGGTCTTCCATTAACTGTTGGAACTTCCTTTTTTTGTTCCTCAAAAGATACTTCCTCTTTCCCGGAAGTTATATATCTCTCTTCCTTTACAACAATGGATTTCCTGCAATTTCTTATCTTAAACATCTTCTGAAGCAGTTCAATCGTATCTCTTACTGCCATGCCGCTCGTAAATGGTCCGAAATATTTATTACCATCTTTCTTCATAGAACGGGCAAGCACAATTCTTGGATAATCCTCACTTATAGTGACCATTACATAAGGATAACTCTTATCATCCATCAACATCGTATTATATCT
>CAQBGY010000092.1:6302-10391 GCA_948759685.1 uncultured Eubacterium sp. | reverse complement strand
CCTTTTTCCTCATAAGCTACCTTTTTCCTCATAAGCTACCTTTTTCCACTGTACTTGTTGTCACATTACCTTCTTTCTTACTTCCGCCACTCTTTTTGCTGTCCGTTTTTTTTGTGTTATTTGTTGCATAGTTACTGTAAGTATTTGTAATCTCTATCGACATAACTTTCCTTCCTTGATAAAAATTTTATAATACACTGTTCCACTCTTCCTCCACAAAACCAATGCTGTCTCCCCTGTAAAAATTAGTGCCGCTATCACCGGAACTTTCCAAAGCAAACCAGGTTTTTCATCAAATAATATGAATATCCCTCTGTCTATTTTTACAATAAGCAGGCTGTTTACTATATTTGCAATCATGCTCCCCACAAAATCCAGCACAGAAAGCATGATAACATCCTGCCACGCCATGGTACACCTGCTGTTCATAACCAGCCTGTAATCCGTCAATGCTTTTCATCCATACATTTGTCAATTTTATATAAATACTATTTGAAATTAAAAAGCTTAAACAGTGGAAATTATAAAACGCAAGCATGGTAAAAACCGCTTTACCAATCTGTTTTTTATGGAATATTACACTGTACCCTGTTGCAATAGCAGCTGATATGGCATACCGGACCCATGAGGCACATGGCAGAAACCATATCCCTATATTGATAAATAAAAACACACCCGCCGCAATGCCATCCCGTTTTGCTTTCTTTATACCAAAAACTGCCGCCCACAAAATAATAAACATTGTAGCCTGTACTACAATTTTACACAATTCCAATATGTTACTTACTATTTCAAACTCAGGCTTGCTCATTGGCTTTCCTCCGAGAAGTGGATTTTTATATTAATAATACCAAACGGCACATCCTTCCTGGAACTATAATATTTATAACAGACCATGATATCCATAAAAGCAGGCTGGTTTCTGGGAACCTTTATGAAAGGATTTATATCCATATCCCGCCTTTCCTATTAGATTCGTACTCCAGCGGTATAACCAGCCTGTCAGAATGTTTTCATTCCATTTCCAGTCCGTTTTTGAAACTCAGCAAAAAATACCAGGATATTTATTGCAGCACAGTCCGCAATATGATAACACTTGAGAAAGATAAAAATTTTCGATATGATATCATGATACAGGCAGAACTATTGAAACTTCTTGTGTTAGTAAACACTCTGTGCCGTAACAGCCCATCTGATAATTTCAAAGAACAATATTCAGAGCGTGTTTATAAAATCATTTATCACATTGAAGAACATTTATGCGAACCTTTATCACTGGACAAAATAGCAGATTATTTCTCTATTGATAAATATCATTTATGCCATATTTTTAAATCAGAAACAAGTACAACAATATACCATTTTATCCAGTTAAAAAGAATTGCACTGGCAAAACAACTGCTTGCAGATGGATACAGCCTGACTGAAACCTGTTATGATGCTGGGTTTAACAATTATAACCACTTTATCACAACATTTAAAAAACACAGTGGAATAACACCAAAACAATATATACGCCAATGTGAAGAAAAGAATAGTTAACATCCATCTGTCAATCAGATAAGCTCTATTATCTCCTCTTTTACTCCTTTTGCAAAATAAGGAGCTGCCGTAATAATACCTCCTGCCAGCTTTCGTTTATTTATGCCCATAACACCATATATATTTCTTATTACTTCTATTCTAACTGGCCGGTTTGACGCATAATGTTTACATTCTACTAAAAACAAAATTTTTCCTAATAATGCTATCTTTGTCCGCTTTTACAATGACTTTGCCGTCCCCATTCATGCCGCTTTAATGGAGCTTTTGTCAATAATTTTTCATTCCCTTTTTATAGGCAATGCGCTTTTTTCCTTTCCGCCTGAATTATCAATTTTCATATTCTGAAACCAATTACTTCCTGCACTAATTTGACTTACATTTCCATCAATATTATTTACTGACATATCCATTCCTCCTAGTATCCAAAACTTTATAAATAAATCTACTGCAACATTCCTACGTTTTGAAGTCTGCCCCTGCCAAGCGTTCCGCCAAGCTGGTCTAAAAAGCTTGTATCAAGAACATCCCCGGGGTTCACTCCGGATTGTTTTCTCTTAATATTTTTTCATTCTTGTAGTATAACCGCCCGCCATTTTAATCAATGTCCATGAAATATCTGCCTATTACAAACATCCATATCAAATTTTTATATCCAGACTTTCTGTCGTACCTGATTTTCCAGACACCATTGACGTAATGCTTTCATCCGCAAAAATCTTATCCAGCAATCCTTTCGGAATAGGTTTTCCAGCAGTCCAGCCAGGCACTTCCGCTTTAATAGCAGATGTAACCTTCTTTGATATTCCTAAATGCAGTTGGTTCAAAGTCCAACATGCCGATAAACGGTCTTCCTTTTTCAGTGTCTTATAATATTCATTATTTTTACGGTAATAGGCATCCCATTCAGCCTTATTATCCCCTGACATACCATTGTATTTGTAATAAGCCATTTTTATATCTTCCAAAACATGCTGTTTCATCTCATCTGATACAGGAATGATTTTTTTATAATCACTTCTACCAGTAACACACATTCCCTCCACACCATATGAATTCTTAAAATGTCCAGAAAGCAAATCTTTCAGTGTATTCCTGCCGCCGGCACTAGACCGTCTTGATAAGGCCGCATTGCCAAACGGCTTATTTGTATTTGGTCTGTTTCCATTTATCCTTGAAAAAAGCTGTAAAATTCCTTGATTGTTGTTTATTATCCGCATAATAAATTCCTCCTTACGTCTAACTGCTATATGGATAAATCCATCTGCATGCCTTTTCCATCTTCCTGCACCTTCACAGACTGGCTTGTTTCTGTCTCTATCTGCTTTGCTTTCATCTTCTTCATCATTTTTTCTAAGGATTCTGCCTTTGCCAGTTTTTTCTCCTTCAAGGCCTCTTCCTCTTTTCTTTTCGCACGTTTTTCCGCTATCTGTTTCTGTATCTTTTCCTTGTACACCGTTCCGGGATTTTCCATTTTGTCTTTACTTCTGCCAGCCATCCAATAGGACACTTTCCCATTTTTGTCAATAACGGCTCCCGCACCAAGTATCTCATCATTATTCTCCTGTGCGAATTTTTTCACCCTGTCCGCATTTCCAGACATTTCCGCAAAAACCTTTTCATATTTTGCCGCTACTGCTGGAGCAGATGCCATCTTTTCAATGATACTAGAAGAAACTGCTATATTATTGTAGCCTCTGGTTCCAAGCATATAGGCATCTTCCTGCTTTCCATTCTTAAAATCTGCCACTGTTATATTCACATCAGGATATTTTTCTTTCAATTCATTCAAATATTCCTGTGTACTTCCGGAAACTCCATTGCTCCCATTTGTCCTACTTGCCCTTTCTGTTCCGGCAATGCCCTTAGATGTTACAAACTGATACATGCCTGCTAAAGCACTATTTATTCCTAACATGCTCATATTAAATCCTCTCCTTTACTGTCAATATTTTCTGTCCTGGTTACTCTGTCAGCCAGAACCAGCTATGCCCTCTTAATAATAAGTCCAGGCATATTTTTACTGTTTCTCCAGGAACAAAGTTCCTTATAACTCCACTATATTTTTTTCATACGCATTAAACGCTGCCCGGTTTACCAAGTTGCTCTTATAGTACCGTTCTTCTATCTCCTGCTCCAACATCTTACGTTTCAAAGCACTTTCCTCCGCCAATTTCTCATATTCAGCGTGCTTTGCTTCTCTTGCTTTGCGCGCCTCTGCAAATTCAGATGATGAAACGGTAATACGTCCGGGACTGGTAACAGTACAGTTCCGTACATCCCCATTTTCATCCAAATCAAACACATAGCTTTTTCCTGCCTGATGTTCTGCCACATTATAGCCATAAGATGCTGCCACTGTGTTATCCCACCTGTCATAATCCTCCTTCCATGCCTGCAGCTTTGCCATTATCTGCCGAGCATACTCAGGATTTGCATCCATCTTCTGCTGCAAACTCTCTGGTACAAGGATTGCAATCCGTCCGGAACCTACACTGTTATAATTCCTTTGCAGCAGAAGATGGATGCAAATCCTGAGTATGCTCG
>CAQBGY010000092.1:0-6292 GCA_948759685.1 uncultured Eubacterium sp. | reverse complement strand
CCCTACACGACGCTCTTCCGATCTTATAATTCCTTTGCAGGTCACTACGCATCTGCGATGGATTTGCACCTTCAGGTTTCCAATCATTTAAAGCATCTGCACTTGTATTCTTATCAAAATACTTCCAAAAAGGAAAGTCATTTCTCTGCCAGTTGCCGGAAGAAATATTGGCATTTCCCACATGGATTATGACATCGTATTGTGGAAAAGCATCTTCAAAATTTGTTGCGCCTGCTTTTCCGGTGCTATATGCCCTGCTAATAACTGAAATATCATCTGTAGCGCCTGCCATTTTCTTTGTATAAGCCGTCTGAAAAGCACTTGCTGCCGTTTTATCCGTTATTTTATTTATGCATTCATCATAAGATTCACCCATATAGTGATTGGCACCAGTTATCCTGGTTTCATTTTCACCTCTCAATGAGGCCTCCTTCTCTGCCACTTCCGCCGCCGCAATTTCTGCAAAACTTCCGTCTATATTCCTTTCTGCTATTGCACTGGTACGGCTGTTTATACCATACTCCCACAACTTACTTGTCACTCCAAAATCCATCTTCATTTCCCCTTTCATTTTTCATCATCATGGACAGGATAAACACCCTGCCCTTTACCATATAATCCATTGTCCCATGATACTTCTCTACCGTATTTTTAATATTTACAAGCCCCATCCCATGATTTTCCTTATCCGGTTTATCTGTCACTGGAAATTCCTCCAGAGGCTTTCGCACCAGTTTCCCATCAAAGCTGTTCTCCACCTTCAGTACAAGAAGGTTTCCTTTCTGCATGGATACAAACCGGATAAAAGCCTCCGCCTCTGGCTCTTTCTCTTTCAGTTTTCTGCACGCCCGGACGGCATTATCAACGGCATTGCCAAGAATAATGCCTATATCGTAGCTGTGGATTTTCAAATCCTGTGGAAACACCAGCCTATCTGTATCCATCTCCAAATCCTGAACCAGACGCACCGCCTCATGGTATTTCATATTAAGCAAAGTATCCGCTACTGTATTCCCTGTACGGAAACGCATATCCAGCCGGTCAAAGGCCTGGTTCAAATCAGCCAGATATTCCTGCAGTTCATCCTTTTTCTCCATAGAAAGATGCAGGGTCACGGCAAGGGTGTTTTTCATGTCGTGTTTCATTGCCCGTATCTCAGAGTAAATGCGTTCCATTTCCTCCATATGTTCCTGCAGGCTTTTTACCTGGTTTTTCAGGATAACCCTCTCACTTTTTGCCTTGTTCCGGTAAACCATATCCTGAAACAGCTTTACCCCATACAGAATAGAAAGCAGGGACAACAGCAGTATTGCCGGAAGTACAATGGTCAGTATGGGATACCTGTCATACAGCATTTTGGGGACTTTATCTTCCAGTGTGACCATGATAATCCGCAACAACAGGCAAATGAACAGCCCGGCAGCAGACGGGGTAAGAAGAAACAACAGCTCCGTCCTGCGGATTTCATAATCCTTTTCCTTAAAATTCCGCACAATTTTTCTTAAAGATACATAGAACAGCAGGGCAATCACCAGATACTGGAGAAGCTGCACTGCCAGTATACTGCCATTCAACATCAGCATAAGAACCCTGTCTGATGTGATTATCCCTCTCTCTACACACCAGTTCCATATATCAACCACTCTGTCTCCCATTTTGCCAAACAGGATAACAGCAACATATCTGCTGATGTCTGCCACCGCCTGAAAAGTTATTACCAGAAAAACTGAAACAGGACGTAATGCCTTATAAAAATACATGGCAAGGACAAATAAAATGCAAAGTGACAATACCATTTTCCATACCGTTTCCCAATAATCGTCATATTGCATAACAGAATCCTGATGAAATATTCTTGACAGGCCATACAGTCCTGCAGCATATAGAACTGCCATACATAAGCCATTCCAGCGGCTTTTCCATCTGCTTTCCAAAAAGCTGCCAAAAAAATACTGTAAACAGTATCCCTGAAACAGGACTACAGACATATATAACAGCTCCATCGTTTTATACACCGGGTATCCCTCCATTCTGCAGGTACCACATATACGCTTTTACAAAATCTCCATACTTCTTCTTTGTCAGATAAATCTTATCTCCATTTGTAATGGTTATACTGTCATTGTCATATTCCATGATATGGGCCATGTTGACAATATACGCACGGTGGCAGCGGTAAAAATCTTCCCCAAGCTGCCCCTCGAGTTCTTCCATTGTTGCATAGATTTCTATGATATCCTTCGGCCTGGCAATATGGATTTCCACCTTTTTTGCCCTGCTTTCAATATACAGAATGTCAGCCTGGTCAAGCGTAAGGTTTCTCTTTTTAATAAAGAGTCCCCTCTTTTCCTTCTTTTTTTCCACTTCACCTGCTGCCCGTTCCAACACTTCCCTGAATTTGTTTTCATTCACAGGTTTTAACAAGTAATGGAACGCATACAGGTCAAGGGCATCGAACACATACTCCCTGTTGCCTGTGACAAATATCAGGACAATGTCATCCTGCTTTTTTCGCAGCCTCCTCGCTGTCTCAATCCCATCCATGCCATCCATCTGTATGTCAAGAAAAACAATGTCAAACCGCTTTACTGCCTCAAGCAGCCCCTCCCCTGTGGCATAGGATTCCAGATAACAGTCTGGCATCTGCTTTCTGACCAGCCCACTAAGCTGCTCCATTATCACTTTTTCATCATCTACGACTGCTATGTTCAAAATCTATCACCTCAAATTCTATAAAGTCATCCACAAAATGTAATAAATCATAAATAACCTTCATCAAATTTCAAGTTATTTCATCTTCGTTACACTTTTTATATCGACAAAAAAAATCCGTTTTTCGGGTGTATGGAATGAATCGCCTGCTTTTCGGGAACGAAAGGAAAAACTTTCTTTAAAAAATTCTTGACTATTCTAAAGTTTTTCATTTTTTATCCAATATTAACCATTTCTACAAAAACCAGAAGTATAATATAACACTATGAATACACGTTTATTTTCAGTCAAATACCCCGCAGTAAGCTACGGGGTATTTGAGCCTCGCGGCAGCCGCCATATGACATGCAAGCATGTCCACTTAGCTCGTTGCTTCATGGAAATAAAAAACCGCCGCTATGAACAATTAATCCATATGCGGCGGTATCCACTCTCATTTTAATACAATACCCTTTGTTGCCCCCTTATAATAATCCCAAATATAATTCAATTCATTTCTTTCAGGCTTAATTCCCTGTTGGAAATTTTTGCAAAAGAAAAGCCAGTTTACGATGCACTTTCACAGAAAGTTTTTCAATAACTGACTGTCTTGTCTGTCCTGAATCATATTTAGTTTTACAATGAAAAAGCAGCGGCGTTTTTATATTGCCACTGCCTAAAATATTTGTGTTGAAATGATTTATGTCTTCTCAATAAACATGAAGTTGTATCATGATTCATATGGATAGCAGTGTTCTGCCTTCGACTGAAATTCACATAATTTTAATAT
Organism: uncultured Eubacterium sp.; assembly: GCA_948759685.1. The sequence goes on along the minus strand of CAQBGY010000092.1, from coordinate 2,811 downwards.
CTTCATATCATTATCAAAATCTGCTATTGTAACACCATCAAAGCTATCTACCCTGCCATCATAATTGCATTTGAAGTACCATTCAATAATTAACGTTTGGTTTTGTTCTAATATTCACTTAATTGTCCATTTCAATACTTGTCCTTTATTATTCCAATCTTCAAACCACGTTACAATCTGGTTTTGTAATTATTGAATTAAAATTCATAATCACATGCTTTATCAACTCTAACAGAATATACAAATTCACCAAATTCCAAATGCTGCGGTAATTTCTGGTATTCATTCAACATCTCTACTGTATTGAAGTCGAAAATTAAAGCTATATCATAATTAGAGTCTGACGTTTTTTCTGCATTTTTAACTATATTAAATTTTTTAATTATATCTAATTCTTTAAGCTTTTCAGCTCTCTCAAAAAACTCTGCAATATTTCTTTGTTGTTTTTCTGTAATGTAAACATACATATATGTCTTATCACCAAAACACCTCCTCAATTCCTGATTTAGCTTCAGATTTATTATATATCTATTCACCACTTTTTGAAATACATGATTATATTTTTGGTATGAGAATGTATATGTGATTTAGCTCCGCAAATCTCCTCTGCCTTATCCGCATAATCAGCCCTGCATTTTCCAGTTCATTCAGGAAACGCTTAACTGTCATCTCACACCAAGAAAGTTCATTGGTAAGCTGCCTGACAGGAAAATATACAAACAAGCATCGGTTCTCGTCCTCCAGCTTTTTTGTGAACATGGTATCCAGCATCTTGCAATACATTACCTTTGCCGTATTGCTGATTGGAAGTCCTGCCAGTGCTTTTGGGAATGGTATACAGGATGGCAGCGGCATGTCTGCCGTCATAAATTCATATTCCATTTGTTTGGTTTCTTCTTTCATTTTGTGTACCATTTTGGCACTGTTTCCGACAGAAACATTCAGGTCAGAGCCTGTCTTTTCATGCCGCTTTAAGCCCCTGTCAATGCAAACAGGACAGGGTAATCCATCTGTCTGCATACTATGTTATTCATATTTTAGTACAGTCCAGCCGGTTCTTTCTGATGCCGTTCCCGCTCTAGGTTCCTCCAACAGCGTTTTGCTCCCTCTGGTGCGCTCACTGAGGCAGGAATTTTCATTCCTTTCACAGTTCATGGCGGCAAATCGTCTTGGGAACATATCTCATCAGCCCATTCATGCGATTGGAGTAATCCATCGATAAACTGATACTATCATAGAACACTTTTGTTCCCATTCCCATATTTCCTTAAATCAGAAATAGCAGGAATAGAATGAAAAAATCAAAAAATTCCATGTTTGCGGAATGGTGTGGTATAATCAATTTGGCGGTGGGCAACAAGCCGCCGAAAAGTGGATAAGACCATGAAACAGGGCATAAACATACAGGAACGGCTCAAAGACTTACGGACAGAGCGGCATTTAAAGCTGGAAGAACTTGCGGAGCTGACAGAAATTTTAAAATCCTCCCCCAACAGCTATGAAAATGATGACAAAAAAGAAATAAGCCACAAATCCATCCTGAAGCTTGCAGAATTTTATGATGTTTCCATGGATTACCTTTTATGTGTAACTGAAAACAGGAGCTGTCCAAACGCCGGACTTACAGAACTGAATTTAAGTGATGACATGGTGGAACTGGTCCTATGTCAAGAAAAAGTACAAATTAAACATGAACTCTATCTTAAATATTCTTAATTATGCCGCTTCAATTTCGAGTTTCCTCAATTCTTTCCAGTAATTTTTCTCATGCTTGTTCGGCGATTCGTAATTACAATGACTATGAATCCTTACCGTGTTATAAAATGTTTCGATATATTCAAATACAAGCTTATATGCATGCTTATAATCCTTTATTTTAAACCTGCTAATCCATTCTCTTTTTAATAATGAGTGAAATGATTCTATGCACGCATTATCCCATGGATATCCCTTTTTTGAATAGCTTCGTGTCATTCCCTCTGTAGCATCAATATAATCTACAGATGTATATTGGCATCCCCGGTCCGGATGCATTATCAACGGGCTGGTTACATGACTGTTTTTCTTAGCTTTTTCCACTGCCCTGGTTATCCATTTTGCCTCCAGAGTCCTGCTTAGCTCCCATGCTATGATTTTTCTTGAATATAAATCCATTATGCTTGTCAGATAGACAAAACCATCAAAAGTCCATATATATGTAATATCTGAGCACCATACCACATCCGAAGTATCTGGGTTAAACTGCTTTTTTAATATATTTTTGTATGTTTCACTGAAGTCCGGAGCAATGGTTGTTATGGTGTAATGCTTTATCCATTGTGCTTTTAATACCATTTCCCTCATGTAATTTCCAACTGTTTTTTCACTGATGGTTTCCCCGTTTTTATTGAGTATGGCTGTAATCTTTGGGGCTCCATAATTCTGATGCGATTCATCATATATATCGCATATTTTATTTTTTACGTTATTTTTTCGCTGCTCCCTGATGCTTGGAACCCTGTTTTTCCAACTGTTATATCCACTTCTTGAAACGCCTAAGTATCCCAGCACACCGCTAACATTAAGCCGGCGTCCATCATTCCCACACATCTTTTTATTCATTTTTGATGTTTCGATATATATAGCTTCTGTTAGTTTCCCAGTATGCCGATGGCTTTTTTTAATATTTCAAGTGCATCCTGTGTATCCCGTAATTCTTTGCGGAGTCTTGCATTTTCTTTTGCTTCATCGCATTCATAATTGCCCCGCCCTCTGGTTGGAATACTTCCCCCGTTCATTTGATATTTCTTTCGCCATGTGGAAAGGGCACTT
>CAQBGY010000091.1 GCA_948759685.1 uncultured Eubacterium sp. | reverse complement strand
GCAAAGATACGCTGGGTTGCGATGCGTGTCAAGGCGGAAAATAGAATGGTTACGTTATTTTTGTAATGTTTAGGTGTGTATTTATATACTACTATGCATTATTACCCCGCCCATATCTAATTAACGACTAATATATTAACCATTTGAAGCCAAACAAAAGTTTTGCTTCTGTCTGGTTTTCCATAGACTTCCTTAATTTTTCGGTCAACTCATCTACTTGCCTATCGCAATCATCTTGCTTTTCAAACAACTCCTGTTGTTTTACCCTGAGGAGTCTGGCAATTTTAACTTCTTGTTCCTTTAATGCTAGTTTAACGCGAGCAACTCTCTCTTTTCGTATCTGCCGTTTTATATTCTCGTGTTCTTTACGAAGGGCTATAACCTCCTCCTGCAGTTTGAAAATTACATCTTCGGACCAAGATTCAAACTTATCAATTTCAAACACGATATATTCATTTGTGCGCTCTGATAAACTCTCTTTTAATTTTGTCAACTTTGTTTCTAATTCTTCTGCTATACTAACGTCATCGGTGATGTTGGTAGGCTTATAACTCTCTGGAACAACCTGCAACAGTGCCTTCACAAAATCATCAGGCAAGCAGGCACCAAGATCGTTCTTTGTACAACATATAATATCCTCTTGGCTATCGTGCTCGTTCCATGACATAACCTTATATACAAAGGATACTCCTGAATGTCCACGTTGTTCTTCCAATAGGCTTTTTCTAATTGGGTGATCATCAAGTCTAAAACAGATGTCCAAAGGAGAGGTTGATGCCTTACGAGCCTCGCTAATAATGTATTCACCAAGAGGATGACCTATTCTTAATTGATGAGACTCGCCACTATTCTTATTCAAAATGTATCTTCCACTTGGGATAGATGGTGATGGGCTATTTGGCAACACAAACGACATAGCATCATCATCAATCTCGGTAATTTGATTGACAAGAACAGAATTTGTCAAAAGCCAAAAGGTTCTATTATATGTATTTACTCGTTTAGTGTCATCAATATGGCGCATCTTAAGTTTTTGGACAACATCCTCATCAAAGTTTTCTAGCAATGAGCGATGTGTCTTTTTTAGACGCTCATTAATAACATCCTCCAACTCTTTTTGCAACTCATCAAAAGCTGCCTCTATTTCTTGTGCAGTTCTGCATGTTTGATATATTTGATTTAAGCGCTTCTCAAATCCAACGCCAGAATCTATCGCGCCAAGCACCTCGTCACTACAACCAAAAACACCGTCAAAGAGGTTGAATTTGCTATCCAATAGTTCGTATACACGATTATCTGCAATATTATTTTGGTTGACAAAATTAACCACTACAACATCGTGTTTTTGACCATATCGGTGGCAACGACCAATTCTCTGCTCAATTCTTTGGGGATTCCAAGGCATATCGAAATTAACCACCAAAGAACAGAATTGAAGGTTAATTCCTTCAGCTCCGGCCTCAGTAGCAATTAGTATTTCGGCATCAGTGTTAAAATAATCAACGATAGCCTGTTTTCTATCAATTTCTCGGTTTCCGGATATACGGTTTGTGCCGTGATATCTATTTAACCAATTTTCATATATACACTTAGAAGTAAAGTCATTGTTCATTCCATTGAAACATACGACCTTATCTTTGTATCCGTGCGTTTCAAGATAGCTTTTTAAATACTCCTGTGTGCGCCTGCTTTCGGTGAAGATTAGAGCTTTCCTATTTCCCCCAATTGCTTTGCTTCTATTAAATGCGACATCAAGGGCTTCAACTAACTTAATTGCCTTAGTCTCCTCCTTTATATTTTGAGCTAATCTCTGGCATTCCAACAGTTCTTTAATTTCGCCATCAATAGAATAGTCAACATACTCAGAACTAGACTCTTGCGTTTCCTCTTCATCTGAGAAGTCTTCGTTATCCATCATATCGATGTCGTCATAAAAGTCATCAATATCATCTATAACTTTTCCTTCTCTTTTGTACTTCTCTAACTTACTTATAAGTTTACCTAATGTAAAGGAAAGAGCATATGCAGACGATGACAAGATCTTACGAATTATAAGAGATAGCATAGGTAGTGCAATTGGGTTAATTGCATGAATAATATCTCTTTTAAGATAGTCATCTACTCGATTATACAATTCCTGCTCAGCATCGGTCGGTTCATACTTGGTAACCATAGCAGAACGCTTAGTATAGTTCACATATTCCTGAACCTGTTGGCGCAGAGTTCTATGAGAAATCTTTTGCAATCTCTCTTTTAGTTCGCTGTATCTTGAAGTTTCTCTTGTGGAAACAGCGTTGTATTGCTTATCAAATGTATCAACAGACGAAAAAAACTCTCCGTCGATTATGCTTATAAGTCCATATAACTCTTTGAAGTTATTTTGCAAAGGAGTCGCTGTAAGAAGCACCTTTTTATACGGCTGTAAAACTCGTTTAAGAATATTGGAGAGTTTAGCAGACTTCCTATATACATTTCTCAATTTATGAGCCTCATCTATTACAACTAGATCCCAAGATACTTTTGAAATCTCCTCCGAATACTTTGCGGCAAAGTTGTATGAACATACAATGATATCTTCCCCTGCCCCTAGTGGGTTAACACCGGCACTCTTATATGCAGAATAATTGTCAGACAGAAGAATTGTTGATGGCAGGAAGAATTTTTCCATCAACTCGATGTTCCACTGATTGCGGAGAGAGGCAGGAACAATAATCAAAATATTCCTTTTATGCTCCGCCCACATCTCTGATAGTATGATACCAGCTTCAATGGTCTTACCAAGACCAACCTCATCGGCAAGTATAGCACCTTTGCTAAGTGGGGATTTAAAGGCAAAAAGAGCAGCCTCAACCTGATGAGGATTGAGGTCTACTTTAGCTTCTGATAATATACCAGTAAAGCGAGTATCATCGCTCACGGACTTTTTGTGAGTTAAGTCCCATGCGAAATAAAGTTGCTGCAAAGGTGAAATACTTTTTGCCATACTATTGTCTTCTTTCTATTCTAATTGCGTATTCAGGAGAATCGCTAGTAAATTCTTCAATTTGTGCATGCTTCCAATAGTGAAGAGCGAGTTTTCGACAATCCTCTTTAAGTCGTGAATTATCACGAGGATTCTGGTCCTTTCCGTGAACATCTCGTAATGTCGAATAACTATCTCTTCCCTTATCCAAGTGTAAATCCTTCAATGATATACGGACGATACGGTAATCGGCTTGCGGATTCTCATGCATAAACCCATTTTGAGTTCTGTGCAAATAGAATGGCGAATTTCCGTCCTTCAAACTATACAAATTTGTCTTTACATCGACATACACCGTATGGCCATCGGTGTCAGTATACTTGAAATCATACTCGCCAACACCTTGATCTGCTGAGAACTCATAATCAACTTTGAGAGTCTCCTTCAAGTAATGTTCATATATAAGTTCACCTATATAACCTATGATTTGACGAACCTGCGATTCATGTGTCTCATCTTCATCATTTAGGTCCGCGAGCATTTCAAGTAACTTATCCCTATTTTCTGCAAGTTCTTGAAGTTCGTCTGGGCTTAGATTCTCTGCAATATCCTTAAGCATTTCTATGCTATCAATCATATCATCCGACAGAGACTCTGCAGCCTTTTGCAAAGATTCCTTGGATAGATTTTCAGCCATCTTAACATATGTATATCCCTGCTCCTGATTCTCACTCTTACTATCTGCTGTTTCAACTAGCGAATGAATGTCAAGCCCCTTCTCCTCAGCCATAGTTTCCAGCTGTTCAAACTGCTCAACATACAGACCTTGCAAGATAATAAACGGTTCTTTGAAGAAATTCATTTCGGCAATGTATTTCTCAATAGTCTTGAGCGGGGTGAGTCTTTCTGCATTGGGATATTGCACTACAACATACTTGTTTGCCTCATATCCGTACTCTCTATTACGCATCTCGGTAGAGAATAGTGTCTCTCCGTTACATCTAAGAACGAAGTTCACTCCGATAGGCTCCTTTGAGAGATATATGACAATACCTTTAGATTCTGGCATCAACTTCCATTTATCATATGGTGGTGATGAAAACTCCTTATATGCTGTGCTCGAATTTATAGCAGAGGGTGCAATTTCAATTCTAGGAGCCTTACCTAATTGGTGGTTTACAAGCATATCTTGCTGTCCATAACAGAACACTCGGTTGTTGGCAAAGAATTGCTGAAGCTTAACATTGCTCTTTAACAACTCTTTGAATGTATCGCTGTATGTCCAGTTATACCACGACAAGAACTTTGCTTCTGGCTGATATTTCTCAAGTATAAATGTTGGCAATATCACTCCGCCACTAAGTTCCTCAATCTTGCCTGTATATCTTAGGAATACTTTCGGTTCAAATTCCTCAGGCAAGTGCTCTATTACCATACTAATTTGTTTGTATGATACAGAGTCGAACAAGTAAACGATATTGCTACTAAGTAACCATGATATGGTTAGATCCGTAAGTTTAGAGTCAGAAAAACTTGGGATACCAACAGACTCATTACCATTCTTAATGGTACTTCTTATTGCAATATATGGATCGATACTTGTTCGCAATGTCGAGAACAAATTCACCCCATCGGGATTATCCTTCAACCAATTATGTAGTAGAACAGGGAGATGTTCTTCCTGTGTCAATAATTCATAGTCTGCATAAGCCTGAACTGCTGGATTGAAACCTTCTATCTTGAAATATCTATCAAAGCCATAATATGCATTCGCTTTGATCATATCCATAGCTTCACCCAACTTATCATCGTCATCTATCTCCAAACTATCATACTCCGGAGAATAATGCAATGAGTAATCGAGACAGAATCTTAGTTGCTCAACAGAAAGATACTCACTTTTCAAATCCTCGTATAAATCCTCCTCATCAATGCACTCAATAGCGTCGCTATAGAATATTGTTTTAAACCAATTGGCTTTATCCTCCGAAGGCAAACAACTAAAGAATGAATCAACAAGTTCATTCTCTTGCTTATACTCCTTATTCAACTCATAAAGATTGTAGCATACGCCACTAGAGGAAGTTATACTATCACTTTTGATTGTATTAGGCAACTTCTCATTCTTGTGCTTGATTGCCCTCTTAAACTTTTCTATATAGTTTTTAGTGTCGCTACTTCTAGAAACGGCAAACTGTATCAACCGCCACCTGATATCATCCTCCTCAATGTGGTTGTCTATAGCAATTTCATTGATGCTATCTAAATACTGATTGATGATATCTGCATTGCAATCTTTTATAACGGGCAGCAGTTCATATGTATTAGGTAGTCGCTCAATAACTTTGGACGCCAAAGTTGTATTAGTTTTGAAATAATACGCATAGTTTTTGTGCGAGGCAAACAATGCTTGAACCTGCTCGGGAACATAGTAGAAACCAGCCTGAACAAGTTTCTTTCGCAGTTCATTCGAAACATTATCTAAGTAGTTTCGTCCGTCATTCAGATTAAATATCTTGAATGTATCTTGCGTACCGATTATCATGTACCTGCCCAGTAGGTCAGAGTGCAATGTAGCAAGTATCTTCAATATATCAATATGCAGTTCAATTCCATCAGATAACAAATCATCAACGGAAAGATACGGCAATGTAAACGGGGCTTCGGTAAGTTCCTTCTCAAATTGATATGGGACAAAGGTATGCCCCTTAAAACTATCAGCCAACAATTTGTATTCGCTTACATCAAGCTTTTTACTGGAACGCATTAAATAATGGCAAGCAGTATCTGTTGGTTTACCACTATCGTCCAGGTATACGGATATCTTTTGACTTGAGTCTACATTTTCGTCAATGAACACCTTCTTGATGTCTGATAAGTACTTATGAGCATTATCCTGCCAATCTGTTAGAGCTAAAATTTGGGATAGGTTTCGGTTAAGCCAAGGCCATATCTCGCCAGGATTTACAACCCAATCAACAACACCTTCCTTGATAACACTTGGTGTATAACCTTTAATAGTGAATGTATCAAATAGGATTGTTCCTTCTGGTCTCTCAGAGAGTAGCTCGCTGAACGCCACATATTCCCCTTGCCAATTCTGGAACAATGCTATTTCGTGCTTTATTTGATAATTAAGTGCACTACTAATATCATTTACAGTACGAAGGATATTACATGCCGTTTCTTTGTTTACATCAGATAACCTAAAGTGTAAGAGATTAGCCTTAACTTTTTTATATAAGATTAGGGCATCATCTGCATTATACTCATTTGTTAAAGCTTCAACTATGCATTCCTGTCCAGGGAACTTCAACTCACTGGTAGCTGCCGTGTAAAACACCAAACTATCGCTTCTGATGTCTTCAATAGAGAAAAGATTGCCTTTGTCTGACCTAAAAACCATTAAGGTTTCAATATCATCCACGCAATCAAGGCAATGGTTATGGAACAACTTATAGGTTTCCAATGGCATTGATTTTATCCATTGTGTCAACTTCGCCTCATCAGCATTACACAGCATATCCTTGAAAGAATATATTTCAATCTCCTTTGTAAAATGGAACTTATACTCCTTCAGCAATGAATAATCAACCCAAAATTTATCGTTTATGCCTATATCAGATAGTTGTATATCTACCTCTTTTTCTTGTTCACAAATGCACGAAAAGTCAACATATGTTCCGATTGCTGTTGGCGCATTCTTATCAAAGAAGGGGCGGAAAATGTCATAAAACGCATCTCGAACATATTTTGCTTCATCTATACCACTTTCGAGTTTTGATGACAATATTGATTTGTATATGTAATCAAATTTAGCGCTATCGGTATCCCTGAGTTCTTCCAGTTTCTCGAGAAGTTTGCTGAATGCCAATCTTAACTGACAACCGGTTTTGTCCGTATCGGTAATACGCTGACGGCTATCATCAATATCGAATACCTTACTATCAATGATAAAACCTAAACGATACTTGGTTTGCAATATAGGTAGTCCCTGAAAAAAGTTCACTACATTCTTTTCAGAAAAAGCCGGATTGAATGCAAAGTGGTATTCAAAAGTTCTACCTTCATTAGCATATTCAAGGAAGAGAGACTGAACAGGAAGCTGTTCAATTTCCTCGCCCATAACATAAATATGTTTCAGGCACTTTCCTTTGTTATACTCCAAGTCTGCTGTTATTGATGCGAATCCTCCTAGGCGAGATCTAACATTTTGTAGATTGGCATCTGCAACAATAGATTCATACTTGCCTTTTCCAAGAGGAATAATCAAGGCTGTACCTCTCGTCAATAAATGCATATTGCGACGAGGGGCTACCAACAATTCAAAAGCTCGAACCGCATTTCGAGCCTCTTCGTTTGTGAAGAATTCGAGGTGTTGTCCTGGTGCAATCGGATAGTAACTCATTAAAATCTTAGCAAACAATATATTGTCATTAATATTGTCAGCCTGAGCGGGTTCCCAGTTATCGTCATTTATGAGTAATGCATCGAGTTGCGCCTTGTTACTCCAACTAATCAGGTAAGGGCCCTTCTTATTTTTGATAATGGTATCTTTCAATAGTTCCTCGGTCTTTGCATTGTTGTCAACATCTGCCAACAATGTATAAAGCAACTTTGAACCTTGTCCATGCTTACCGAGTTTACCCTCATCTTCCAATTTCAAAGATTGTCCCTTGGCCAAGAAGTTATACAACTGACCATCTCTCGGATTCTCGATTTCAAGAATATCTAAGTCTGTGTAAAAGGGTTCTCCGTTATTTAGTACAATTAGATACTCCGCATTCGCATAAAAGAATAAAGAATCCGCATTCGCATCGTATGCATTCTGAACAAACTCATAAAAAAGCTGTTCTTTTGCATTGTTTGCGAAACTTGCGGCTCCTACGATGAGACTATTCACAGTCTTCATCGCACCAGACATCTTCTCAAGGAAGTACTCTTTTTTTGTTCCTAAAGCATCGATTGTATCTATACCACCGCAAAGTGTAGTTATATATTGCCTTAAATCCCTGACTTTCATACTAAATATGCTTTATGTATGGAATGATTTGAATGATAAAAGTCTTGTTTTTGTCCTCGCCGTCAGGTCCATAGCCTGAGTATCTTCCTTGTCCACCAAAGCCAGACCCGCTAATAAAGACTTCTCCATTAATTTTCTCAATATCTTTCAATATGCCGTTCTCTTGCCAAAGAGCATAAAGACTACGTGCTCTGTTATAGCTTAAGGTCTCTGCATATTTCCAACCTCTGGCATCCGCCTGCTCATTTTCTATTTTGGTTGGATAATTGAGGTGGCGGGCAGCACGTCCTTCTATTACAACCTTAAAAGCGACATTAACGGATTGATTGAACTTTTCAATAATTCCCTCTAACTCCTTGCCCGCATTGATTAAATCAGCTTTGCTTGCAGCCGGTATTTTGTCATCTTCCTCAGCGAATAGAACATTTACCGTACACTCAAATCGCTGGTATTTCTCATTATAGACAAAGTACTCGCTATCAAGATGTTTCTGTGCATCTAGGAACTCGCGTATAAGATCAATCTGCTTAATGGTATGCTCTATATTGGGGTCTCCACCAAGACGGTCTGTAACCTGAATATAGCCATACCAAGCAACTATACTAGTTATTATAAACACTATCAGGAAGCCTGACATTAGGTCAGTATAATTTTGCCAAAAATTATGCTGTTCTCCTTCCTCTTTGAAATTTATCTTGCTCATTTGCTTGCTATCCTATTAAGTTGCAACTCAAGTTTCTGCAAGAGTTCAATAGTCTCTCCAATCTGATTAATCTTAACAATCAAGGCCTCAATGTTCTCTTGGCGCTCAACCAAGGTAGAAAGTACATTATCAATCTTCTCATTGGTTTCAACTACTGCACCGATACTGTCATTGAATGTTTTCACAAGCTTATCCGATGCTTCGTTTTGCCTATGAGCGAGTTTCATAGCATCCTCGAATGACTGAGCAGCACTATCATAATTACCCTTGATATTAGCCACATGGTTATCGATGTAGTCATAGCTCTGTTGTAATGCTTGAACACTGTTAGCAACAGCCACAGACAATGATTCAACCTGTTGACGAATGATTGCTTGCATATCAGCAACGAGGGTTGAAATAGAACTTCTGAATCCTGCAGTTATCTCATTATTCATATCTGTTGCACTTTGCAACATAGATGCGTTCGCAGACTGGTAGGTTTGCTTAAGTTCTTCCATCTGCTGCAAACCATCTGCCCCCTGCTGAGTCAAGCGTTGAGCCAAATCTCCATACTTTTCAATTATACCAGAGAAGCCTTCACGCTGCTTTGCACTTATATCCTGAAGGGCACTCGTGGTATCTGCACAAAGTTTATCTACCTGCTGAATAACGGTCGTTGTAACAGAACTCAATCCATCATTAGTTCTATCAATCATCTCTGTTACTGACTGCTCCTGCTTTGCAATTAAAGCTGTTGAAGAATCAGACAACTTCTGCGTAATCTCGGTAAGTATGGCGTTGGTCTTCTTAAACTGATCTTCACCAAAGTCTTGAATTTGTTGCTCAATATTACCCTGCATCTTGGTAAAGATCTCTTCAATTCTGACAACGAACTTATTTATGAAGTCTTCAAGAATCTTACTCTGCTGACTAATAGAATCATTGAGTTTCTGATTATACTCCTCGTCTTTAGCAGCTTTCTGTTTAAGCAGCGACACTACATCTTCGATTGACGCGTGAGTCTGGCTAGTATTGTTCATAACCTCAAACAAACACTCTTCCGGGGTCTTATTATCAACTTTCTTGTCTATTCGTTTTTCTTCATAGGAATACCAAATCTTACATGCAGTTGTTGCTATGAAAGCAGCAATCAAACCAGCAATTGAAGAGGTAAATGCTGGTATCAACTTTTGAATAATCAGAAGTACATTGAGACTCTGCATACTATCTATGCCACCTAATGAATTACAGATAGCTACGAAGGTTCCTAAAAGGCCTAATGATGTAAACAGCCCCGGGAGACTATTTAACAATTGCCTCGATTTAGTGAATCTGTATATTACTGCGAAAATCGTAGCAATAATGAAACTTAAAATAAATACACCTGTTCCATCAAGGATTGGGGACAAAGTGGACAAGAGACCCTGAAATTCCATATCTGTACATCTATGAGTTAAGTTATTATCGATTGCAAAAATACTCAAAATTACGTATATAGTCTTTTTTGTGTATAGAATAATTTTAAAGACATATCCCATCTTCCTTTCTTCTCTATGTAAGAGATACTACGTCAGACGGAACTTGCTGATTATTAGGTGGTATTTCGTTTTGTTTATCTGCTTTTGCTAAACAATCACGCATAAATATATGGCCGTCAGCCTTTTTATTGGCTCCAAAATGGTGTAAGTTGCTTTATTTTGCGTAATTTTGCAGTAAATTAAGTATCTCTTACATACAAGAACGAGATACTGCACAACATACCGCCTACGCCCGACCAAGAATATTTCATCAAACAACTGATGGAATTTGCGA
>CAQBGY010000090.1 GCA_948759685.1 uncultured Eubacterium sp. | reverse complement strand
AATTGTTCGACGGCAAAGGAAACAGGTGTTTCAATGGTGGAATCATTCACCAAAACATAACTGATGAATAACTTTTTGATGGTAATAAGTGATGATTACAAGAGATTTAGCTACCTTTGTGCTCTATAGCGCAAAAAATATTATGAGAAAATTAGGCAGAATTATCAGAGATATATCAGAACTTATGAATAACCTGTGTCAAGTTGACACGTATCTGGATGATGATAATGAGGAAAACTACAAAAATATAGTTCGTCTTATTGCTAATGGTACAAATTTCGTTGTATATAAGTCTGATGGACAATATCATTTTGCACCAAGTCGATTTGTCGGGTATCTAAATAATGATTTGTTGACACATCTGGTAAAAAAGAATGGGAAGAACGGTAGAGAAACATCTCCTGCTATTGATAGTATTATTGGGCACACAAGGGCTTTTAATCAGGCATTAGAAGATGAATATTTAGGATTTTGTGATAGGTTGGGCATTACTCCTAAACATATGGTTAATACTCAAAGAAAATACTGGTTATTAGACAATAAACAGAACAAAATATACACAGAGGAATATTATGAGGGTTCTTTGCAACAAGCATTAGTCAATAGATACGAGCGTAATCCTATTGCTCGTAAAAAATGCATTGAAAAACACGGATGTATATGCCAAGTTTGTGGAATGGACTTTAGCAAAGTGTATGGAGAATTGGGTAATGGATTTATTCATGTACACCACATTGTTCCCATTTCGGCACTGAAAGGGGAAGCGCATAAAATAGAACCTGAAAATGGCCTTGTTCCTGTATGCCCTAATTGCCATGCAATGTTGCATAAAGGCAAACTTAGCTGCAATTATCTTTACATTCGTAGTAATCAGCACTTTCTGTTTTAATAGGTACGAGTAGCCATTTGACAAATGGGAGAGAAAGTTAAGGGAATTTCAACTTGCTATTTATCAATAGAATAACCCTAATTCTCGTACCGTGCTTTTTTCTTGTGTTCTTTTGCCGGAACTCTGACCACAAAAGTAAGTAAAAAATGGCAGAAACGAGTATAAAAGTGATTGTTTTTTGATATTCGGTCTGATTTATGTGATAATTCAATTGATGTTCGGTTGAAAAAATGTGGTATGATTATCTATGTTCGGTCGGAAAAATGTATATTTGCATTTGAAGTCTAATTAAACCAATAATTGCCATGTATAGAAACATCATAGAGCAACTTAGGGAATGGAAGAATAAAGAGGGAAGAAAACCTCTTATCTTAGCAGGCGCACGTCAGGTTGGCAAGACCTATATCCTCCGAAAATTCGGAGAAGAAGAATTTGACAACGTGGTTTATGTAAACTGCGAGGATAATGTGTTGGCGAAGAACCTGTTCGTGCAAGATTATAATATGCAACGTATCGTCCTTGCACTTGGTGCTATTGCAGGACAAAGCATAGAAGCCGGAAAAACTCTGATTATTCTTGATGAAATCCAAGAAGCACCACGTGGATTGTCGGTATTGAAATATTTTTGTGAGAACGCACCTCAGTATCACGTAGCAGTTGCCGGGTCGTTATTGGGAATTACTATGCACCGAGGGGAATCATTTCCAGTCGGCAAAGTCGATATTTTACATATCTATCCCATGACGTTCGATGAGTTTTTACTGGCAAAAGGGAATAGGCAATTGGTTGATATTTTACGTTCCAAAGACTGGGTGACGATAAAACTCCTTAAGAGCGAATATATAAAGGCGTTACGTGAGTATTATTTCGTAGGCGGTATGCCTGAAGCTGTCGGTAAGTTTATCGAAACCAATGATGCTGTCAAGGTGAGGGAGATTCAGAAGAATATTCTTTATACTTACCAAAAAGATATATCAAAACATGTGCCTACTTCGGAATCCAATCGTATCAATATGGTGTGGCAATCCATGCCCTCACAATTGGTGAAAGAGAATAAGAAGTTCATTTATGGTGTGGCAAAGCCGGGAGGCAGAGCGAAAGATTTTGAGGTGGCTATCCAATGGTTAATGGATGCCGGTCTGGTTTATAAAGTAGAACGGGTAAACGAAGCCAAGATGCCTTTGAAGTTCTATGTAGATATTTCCAGTTTCAAACTTTTTCTTCTGGATTGCGGTCTGTTAGGAGCTATGAGCGAAACACCTCCCGAAAAGTTATTGGTAGCGGAAAACGGTATGGAAGAATCCAAAGGAGCTTTCACGGAAAACTACGTGATGAGCCAATTGGTAGCTACTCATGATACTTCTGTATTCTATTATAGCAACGATGCCAAGTTGGAGATTGATTTCTTAATTCAGCACGGTAACGAAATTGTTCCGATAGAAGCGAAAGCGGAAGAGAATCTTCGTGCCAAATCGCTTTCAACTTTTGTGGCTTCCCACTCGGAGATGCATGGGTTGCGTTTCTCTATGTCGGATTACCGAGAGCAAGACTGGATGACGAATGTTCCGCTTTATGCCATAACAAGTTATTTTTTACCATAATAGTCTTTTTGAGAGCCTATGAAAAGCCCCTTGACATATAAAGAACTCCTTACACTGAGCATACGGCTTCAAGAGGAAAACAATGCTTTGAAAGATGAGATTAAACATCTAAAGGAGCTATTGCATATAGAAGATGAGAAGCCACAAGAGAGTATCGTGATGCCTCGTCTGTCTTTGGAAGAAAAGGTGGCGTTGTTCAGAGGATTATTTCATGGTCGGGAAGATGTGTTCGCAAGAAGATGGTATAGTAGGTCAAGCGGAAAATCCGGTTATCAGCCCGTATGCTTAAATGAATGGAACAGGCAATTATGTGATAAACGGAAATACAAATGTACGGAATGCCCGAATCGCCAATTTAAAGAATTGGATTACGAAGATATTTATAAACATCTTGAAGGCAAGGAGATTAATTGTTGTGATGTAATCGGAGTGTATGCTATTCTTCAGGATAACAAATGCAACTTTCTTTGTGCCGACTTTGATGATAAATCTTGCGAACATGGTTATCAGAATGATGTGTCATCCTATATAAATATTTGTAAGGAATGGGAAATTCCGTACAGCGTAGAACGTTCACGCTCAGGAAACGGTGCGCATGTATGGGTATTCTCTGAAACACCTTTGGAAGCAAGTAAGGCAAGGAAATTAGGCAATACCATATTGACGGAAGCGATGGATAGAAATGGGCGTATGACCTTTAAGTCTTACGACCGTTTCTTTCCCAATCAAGACAGGTTGCCAGAGGGTGGTTTCGGAAACTTGGTTGCATTGCCCCTGCAAGGCAAAGCTCGAAAAGAGGGGAATAGTGTATTCGTGGACGAGAACTTTATACCTTATAAAGACCAATGGGAGTATCTGTTGAGTGTGCGAAAAGTATCAGAAGCATTGGTTGACAGGATTCTATTGAAATATGGAATAGCTTCGGAACTTGGAGAGTTATCCACTACAAGCGAATCCCAACCATGGGAAACACCGTCGGCACAGAAGATTGTAAAAGATGATTTCCCGAAGGAGATACTTATCATTAAGTCCAATATGCTCTATATCCCTTTGGACGGACTTTCCGCAAAGGCGATAAATCATTTGAAACGTATTGCTTCCTTCAAAAATCCGGAATTCTATGCAAAGTTGGGCATGAGGTTATCCACATACAATGTTCCTCGTGTTATTTCATGTGCGGAACTATCGGATAAACACATTGCTTTGCCTCGTGGGTGTGAAGATGCCGTTACAAAGTTATTGGATGAACATCATGTGGCTTATTGTATAGATGACTGGACGGAACAAGGAATAACAATCTCCGTTCAATTTAAAGGAGAATTGCGTGAAGAACAAGCTACGGCTGTCCAAAGTCTGACTTTTCATAATAATGATATATTACATGGAACTACCGCATTTGGTAAAACTGTCACGGCTATCGGATTGATAGCAGAGCGCAAGGTGAATACGCTGATTCTTGTACATACTAAAGCCTTGCTTGACCAATGGAAAACCCGATTGGAAGAATTCTTAGAAATAGACTATACTGTAGAAGATACCTCTCATAAACGTGGGCGAAAGAAAGCATTCTCACCTTTCGGCACATTGGACTCTAAAGGGAACAATTTGCACGGCATAATAGATATTGCCCTGATGCAATCCTGCTTTGAGGAGAATGATGTAAAATCCTTTATCCGAGACTACGGTATGGTGATAGTGGACGAGTGTCATCATGTTTCGGCAGTGAATTTCGAGCGGATATTGAAATACTCAAATGCTCGTTATGTCTATGGGCTGACAGCAACGCCTATTCGCAAGGACGGTCATCAACCTATCATCTTCATGCAATGCGGCCCTATTCGCTACTCGGCCGATGCCAAGATGCAAATGGCTTCACAAACCTTCGAACGCTTGCTTATTCCTCGCTTTACAAGTTATAGGGAACTGACGGATGAACATAAAACGTATGCTCAAACCATACAAGGAATGAGCAACGACACCTATCGGAATACACTTATCATAAATGATATATGCACGGCATTGGAAGCCGAACGTTCGCCGATTGTCTTGACAAACCTTACTTCCCATGTAGAAACATTGGCAACCATGCTTGCTTCAAAATGTAAAAATGTGATTACACTTGTCGGCTCGGAATCGGTTAAGGAGAAACGGATGAAGATGATTCGTTTACAGGCCATCCTTCCAACAGAATCTCTTGTTATCGTCGCCACAGGAAAGTATATAGGCGAAGGTTTCGATTATCCTCGACTCGACACTTTGTTTCTTGCTTTGCCTGTTTCGTGGAAAGGTATCGTAGCACAATATGCAGGTCGTTTGCATCGTGAATATTCGGGCAAGAAAGATGTTCGGATTTATGATTACATAGACATTCATCTTCCTCTATGCGATACCATGTATAAACGGAGATTGAAGGGATATGCAGCGGTAGGTTATAAGTTGAATTCTACTAATCCAGGTACTCTTTTCTCTGATGTTCAAGACATCATCTTCAATGGAAAGAATTTCCTTAAACCGTATCTTGCAGATTTATCACATGCACATAAATCTGTGGTGATATCCTCTACCAAGTTATGGCTTACCAAACGAACTCCCATGCTTGATATACTTCAAGAACTTATCTTGCGAGGTGTCCAAGTTATTGTGTTTGTGAAATCTTATTCGGAAAGGGGTGAGTGGTTAAAAAGGATTGGAGTTCAAATTATGGTTAGGGAGAATTTGTCTTTACATGTTACTGTTATTGATAAATCCTTGATATGGTATGGTAGCGTGAACTATCTAGGTTATAATGCAGAAGAAGATTATGCGATAAGGATTTCTGATGTGGAGATTTCAGAAGAAGTATTGGGGCTGTTGTATAAATGAGTATGTTGAAAAAATGATAAAACATGAATAATGGTTATGTCTTTTCTTGGGCTGAAAATGCCGAAGGCAAAATGGTACATGTAGATAGTGTACCAAGAGGTTTGCAGTGCGAATGTGTCTGTCCGTATTGCCATGAAAAATTACTTGCCAGACATGGTGAGAAAAGAGAACATGGCTTTGCTCATCATAGTGAGACTCGTGGGGCTCACCTTGAAATATGCTATATGGTAATATTATATAAATTGGCAGAACAGATTATACAAACGAAGAAACGGATTCATGTTCCGTCTTACTATGGCATTTATAAGGAGGATAATATTGAATTTATTGATGTAAAGATTGATAGCCGATTTGAGCGTGAAGATAAACAACCCGATGTAATTGCTACAACCTATGATAATCAACAATACTTGATTGAGTTTATATTCAATTATAAAGTGCAACATAAGCAAGACATAGATTATCGCAATCTAACTAGTCTTGAAATAGACCTTTCTAATCAGACTTTAGAAACTTTGGAGGAATTTCTTCTGTCGTCAAATAAAGATAGAAGATGGATTAATAATGAGGTATATTTTCATGGGATAGAAGATAGGTATCGTAGTAGAGGGAAAAAAGTCAAAGTTGTTTCTGAAATAGATTGCTGGCAATGTGATTTAAATGGTTCGTGTTGTGCGGTAAAGCAAGCTGTGGCATCAAAAGTTCCAATATCTATTGAGAATAATGGGCAGAGATACAGGCTTTGTAAAACGGAACTCCGTGAGCAAGAAATACAAAGACGGGAAGAAGAAAATCTGCGACGACAACAAGAAAGAGAAAAATGGTTAGAGAGAAAGAAAAATGTAGCGATGACAACAGATTTCCCCACAAAACAACAGACTTCTTCTCGACTTGTCTTTCCTAACCAAACTGCAAACGAAACAACAGAAAAATCTTGTTTCAATTGTGAGTATAATCTTAGTTGGGCTAATAAAAACGGACTTGCTAATTGTGGATTGCAACGACCTGATATTCCAAAACGCCTTAATCCTGATTATGCACAAACTTGTCGTATGTTCAAAAAGAAATAGAGCTTAAGATTTAATAGAATTTTATCCAGATATTTTCAACGAATATCTCTAACAATCTGTATTACCACTATACACAAAGATGAGTGGCATGCTCCCAATCTGAGCAAGTCACTCACCGAAAAGAATACTATACAGACATACGAGTGTCACTAACATATACACAGAAACATAATGTATGTATCGTTCCTCATTGAAGTACCAAACCACTTTAGAACAGGGTTATAGCACCAATCTAACACCCAATACAAGGAAAATAGGGGATAGACACCCTTCAGCTTGCTGACTCTCCTTTTTCTTAATACTGTTAACGCAAGTTAACTGCTATATTAGGCTTAGCACTTTTGGATGTGCCCCAAATCCAGCAAGCTGAGTATAAAATTAGCTTAACGCTTGATGCGCTTCCCACCCGGTCGCATCATCCTGTGCGCCTGGCGCAGACAACGCCTTGCCCAAGCACGGTCATCCTCGTCCTCATCACGCTTCCACGGTAGGTCGTTACTGCCACCTCCGCCACCGTGAGACTCGGCAAAAGTAGTGGCGTAATCGACATATCCAGCATACAGATACATTGCACATTTGAAGATATTCTGCCCATGTTCCGCCATATCCCTGATGAGCGAATCATCGAACAGCTTTTGTACGGAATAATCCATAGTGGAAAGCTGCTTCGTGAAGTCGGCAATGAGGTCGGAAACCAACGCATCGGACAACCGATATTGCACCTGACGCTCCAAATCATACGTGGCTTGACGCAACTCCTGATGGTTGTGTTCCACATTAAGTTTACTGTCTTCCTCTTGCCGTTTCAGTTCGGCCAACCGGCGGTCTGCCACCTCCAGTTTTCCTCGCTTGTCGGACAGATTTTCAAGGACTTTTTGAAGTTCATAATCGAGCTTGGCGATGCGCTTTTGAAGTTCTTCCGAGTTACCTTTTCCTGTCCTCAACTCATCTTCCACCCATGCGATTTCATTCTCCAAATTACCTTTTCTGCTTTCCAAATTCTCAACAATAGTTGTCAATCCTTTCACCCTTTTCTCGGCTAAAGAAACCTCTTGACGGAGTTGTGACAAGGCTTGCTTGCTGTCCTCAATTTGTGTTTCCAGTGAAGTGCATTGAGCCGTCAAATGCCGACGATATTCCTCCGTAGTCCGATGCCTGGCACCCGTCTCGGCTATCTTATCCCCACGTTCCAATCCCCACCTCCGATTGACCTCTGCCAACTCGTCATGCAACCGATTCAGTACCTCCGATTTGTTGCGCAAATTCCAAAAGGCACGGTTGAAAGACACGTTCGGTTTCTTGCGAATCGTGGCAACCGGAAGCACGGTGCAATGAATGTGCGGATTGAGTTCGTCAAGGTGGACGTAGAAGCCTAAAATGTTATCCTCTCCCCATTGCTTGGAAGCGAAGCGGTAGATGTCCTTTGCCCATTCCTCAATGTCTTTGCATCGGGTGATGTGGGAGTTGTCGGCACCATGCTCCTGATTCACTTTTTGTTCTCCGAAGGCCAGTTCACGCATCCGTTCCCGTGAGCCTTGAAAAATTATTTTTGCCGTAGTGATACGGTTGGTCGGAATCTCCTTTCCGGTTTTAGGGTCGGTCTTGTAATCAGGATTCCTGATGCCCAACTCAGCGCACCGTTCCAAAAACTTTTGTGGAATATTTTTGCTCCGGTCGATGGCTTGCACCCTGCCGCCTTTCGCAATCTCAAAGTTCATATGTTCACGGCTCCGGTCATAGTTGTTGCCGGGTTTACCCAACTGAAATTGCCAACGCTCATCATTCCAGTTGCGTTGATGCTCGTCACTCATGGCAGCGGAAAATGCGCCTTTGTTTGTGTTGATGTCAAATACTTGTTTTGCCATGTACTTATCTATTCAAATCGTGTTATTCCTTCTGCAAGAGTCATTGTCGAAAACTACAATCTCCGTCATTTCACAAAGGCGGTCGGCTATTCTCTCCCCATATACTTTGCGAATCATGTCCGGTGTCAGATTGGTGGTGATAATGGTAAATAGCTGTTCCTCATATCTCTGGGTAAGCAAGTCAATAATCGGACTCATGACATTACCATAGTTCAAGACCTCCAAAGGCTCTGTACCCAAATCATCAATGGCCAGCATATCGGTTCTTGCCAGTCTTGCAAGGTTGGCGTAATCTTTTGAGACAAGCGCATTGATTTCTTTGGCACTGATGATTTGCATCCCATAATAACGATTGGTATATTCATTCCGTATGCCCAAGATATTCAATAGTTGTTGCAATGCTTTTACCATGGTACTCTTGCCGTTTCCACATTTTCCACAAAGTAAGATGCCGAATTTACGATGCTCTTTCGTCAACCATTCCGCCATTTTTTCAATCTGGGCGGTAAGTTTGTCATTGGGGATAAACGTGCGGTGCCGGAACTCTACTTCCGCCATGATTGCCGCCATAAGCGCATCTTTGGTCTGTTGCTTATCCATTGGTAATCTAAAACGAGGTATAATAGTCCTGCGGCGTAACATCCTTGACTTCAATTCCTCTACGTTTATCGTTGTTGGACTGTTTATTGTCATATCTTTTATGCTTTTGAGAGTTTAAATATTCTTTGGTCAGCTTGTTAAAAAAATGGCTTCGGCACTCTTTTTCTTCCCTTCTATCATATCCGCAGATGCGCAGATAACTGAAAAAATCTTGAAGGAACTTCTGTAATATAGAAACATCTATTGTAGTTCCACTATTTGAAAGATAGGATAGAATGTGATTTTGCCAAACGGTATCTTCCGTTAGCTTCCTTTCCAACTCATCAATACTCAAAAAATCATTCAATCTGCTTTTATCAGTAATAATGTTGTCTTTATCTTTATTACTGGTAACGGAAGCGGTCTTTGTAGCGGTAACGCAACCGGTCACATTAGCGGTCACAAATTCATCTTTGTCCATTATTATGATATAAGTGGGAGCTTTGGAGTTCTGAATACCTTCCGTGTAGTCGATAAGCCCTCGTTTTTTCAAATTATCACGGGCACGCATCAAAGTTTGCTTGTTCAGTCCGGTGACGGTACATATTACGGAAGTCGGACAAGAAACAGGCATATACCAATAGTTCTTATTGCATTCATTCAACAGATAATAATACAACTCACGTTCTCCTATGCTGAAACGTTCTGTTTTATTGGCGTGCCAAAATCGGTTAAGCAATTCAATATATGTCATCATTTCATTCCCCAATTAGATTTCGGCTTATGGCGAATGCCCTGCTGCATATCATTGATAATCTTGTCCCGTGTCTGCCTGTTGGTCTCCTGCCGTGCGTTTTCCATCCACGCCATCAGTTCCGAGCGTTTGAACTGGAGCATCTTTCCCGGTTGGTAGAACGGTATCTTATGTGCTTGCGTGAGGGCATACACGGTTGATTTTGCCCGATGAAGTATTTTGCAGGCTTCATCAATTCCTATCATAGGTTCGTCCGGCTTTTGGGAGCAACGTTCTTTCAATTCGCCGACGTCAGTTTGAATACTTTCCACTTTTTGTAACAGTTCCAAGATAGCTTGGGGCATTTCTTCAAATGATAAATTTTCTTTCATGCGTTTTATGTTTATGGATTTGTGATACAAAAGAACTTGGTTTCAATAGAATGGATTGGTTATTAATCAGATAACCTTGTACAATTAATGGATAACCCTAACTCATAAGATTTTCCATGGGACTTTTCCTCTTGTCAAAGAGTCGGATGCTGAACAGCCCCCAATCTTTGGTCATTTTTGCATAAATGGTATTCACATATCTTATAAATGAGGATATATGATTATATAACTGCTTGAATTTAATTCGATTTCATCTTTCAGCGAAAAATCAGACTGTCAATCATACTCTGAATTGATTTGTAAGTGCGAAATCCCAAGTGTGGCGCGATATATAAAATAGGATATATTTATAGGGAGTGTCCGTTTTGGACACTCCCTCCTGTAAGTCGTGAATATTGGTAGTTGGGCTTATTACCAAAGAAAAATGATTGGGATAATGGTTGTTAGGGATTATCTCACAAAATCTATTTGATAAAAGAATCGAGTAGGAGGAACGGGATTAATTCCCGTTCCGACCTCTCACACCACCGTACGTG
>CAQBGY010000089.1 GCA_948759685.1 uncultured Eubacterium sp. | reverse complement strand
AAACAAATTTGAAACGGCCTTGTAGTTCAACGGATAGAATAGAAGTTTCCTAAACGTATGTTCTTCCAAACAATGGCAAAGGTAGTAAAATTTAGATTTATAGTAAATAAGAAAAGGAAGTTATAACGATAATTATTACATAAGGCTCTGTAGTTCAACGGATAGAACAAGAATTTCCTAAATTTTAGATAGGGGTTCGATTCCCCTCGGAGCTACTTTTCAAGTCCATTCCATTACGGGGTGGACTTCTTTTTTTACAGCATTTACAGCAAAAAATAGGTATATTTGCGGATAAAAGTTCTACTATAGTTCTACAAAGATTATGGCTACATTCAAAGCAGAGGTGTACGCTCACCAAAAAAGGGCTGACGGCACATATAATATAAAGATAAGGGTTATACACCAAAAGAGGAAAAAGTACATCCCGACCACTTACTACGTGACAAAGGATGATTTGACACGCACGACTTTCAAATTGAAAAACCAAAAGTACATAGATGCCACCGATGATATGATAAAGAAATACCGTTCCATTTGTGACCGCATGGGGGAACGGCTTAAATCCATGACCGTTGAGCAGGTGGTAGATGCAATCACTAACGACAATGGGGAACACTTCGATTTGGATATAGTGGCTTATGCCCGTCAATACATATTGCACTTAAAGGAAACCGGGCATACAGGCAATGCGCTTTCTTACCAAGTAGCTATTAACAACCTTGTACGCTTTGTTGGCAGGGATAGCGTGAGCATAAAAGAAATCACGGTTAAGTTTATCAATGATTGGATAAAGTGGATAAAAGAGAATCCGGCACGTTCCAAACCCGAAGCCAATCACGGAGAAAGGGCACAGAGCCTATATATATCCCAGCTAAGAGCCATACACAACCGAGCAAAGAAAGAGTTTAACGATGAGGATGCCGGGCTGATACGCATTCCCTATTCTCCTTTTAAGAGGGTGGAAATTCCAAAAGTTCCAGTTACAAGAAAAAGGGCTATTTCTACGGATTTACTTCGTAAATTTTCGGAGCTGCCTTATTCTTTGATTATGCAACCGGGGACAAACAGGTACAATCTCGCAAAGGATGTCTTTCTTTTGAGTTTCTGCCTAATCGGAATGAATGCGGTAGATTTGTACACTTGTACGGATTTGAAGAAAGGACGAATTACATACCAACGGACAAAAACAAAGAATCGGAGAGCCGACAAAGCGGAAATATCTGTGAGGATAGAGCCGGAACTAAAAGCCCTTATGAAAAAATATAAAGACCATACCGGGCAAAGGGTCTTTAATTTCTACAAGCTGTATTCAAGCGTGGATAGCTTTACGGCTGCAATTAACAAGGGTTTGAAAAAGATTGGTGATGATTTGGGAATAGATGATTTGGAGTTTTACGCAGCGCGCCATACATGGGCAACCATTGCAAGCAATGAAGCCGGAGTAGATAAATACACCGTTCACACAGCTCTTAACCACGTGGACGAAAATATGAGAGTGACGGATATTTATATTGCGAAATCGTGGGACAGCATAGATGCTGCCAACCGTAAGGTATTGGATTATGTCAAGCTATCTTTGGATGATGTAACAGAAAAGAAGTATATACCCAAAAATAAGCGTGTTTTGCCTAAGCAAAATTTGTAAGCTGTTATAGTTCAGTGATTTACAAGCCTATTTTTGCTTAGGCAAAATTTTAATAGGTGTTTATCTATCCTCTAAATCTGTATTATCTCTGATAATCAGATAGTTGCAAATTTTGCCTAAGCAAATTGCCTAAGCAAAATGATTTTGCCTAAGCAAAAATTATAATATTCTGATAATCAAATAAATAGTTGTTTTTAAGCCTAAAAATAGTGTTTTGCCTAAGCAAAATTTGCAAATGATTGAAATACAGTGTGTTATAAGCGTTATTTTGCCTAAGCAAAAATATAGCCTTTTTGCGTTTGCCTAAGCAAAATTTGTAAGCTGTTATAGTTCAGTGATTTACAAGCCTATTTTTGCTTAGGCAAAATTTTATGCAAGTTATAAGGGATAATATATACTAATATATAATATTATATAGTTAATTAAGAGTAAATATATGAAATAGGGGTGTGGGGGAAGAACAAAAAAAGGCGATGCTGATTGCACCGCCTCTATGTATCAAAAATCATCACTTACATTCATTACCTTGTTGATGGAACTATTTATTTCAGTGACTTTATCACCAAATCCTTTTAGGATGTAATCTAAATAAGAAATAATAATCTCATTTTCTTTTATCCACTTCTCCCGGTATTTAATTTCTTTTTTCCCCTTTTTTGAATTACTGTCAAATGTCAGTATCTTTTCTTTGTACTCTTTATTTTGGCTAATGTATTTTTCTCGTACGCTTATGATGTTATCATAACCCCATGAAGTTTCTTTTTTAAAATCATATTCAGATAATTTGGTAATCATCTCTAACTCTTCAATCATACTTTCTAAAGAACTTGTGGGAAGATATTCAGTTTCGACATTTCTATCAGGCTGTACACTTGATGTGAAGTTTGAGAATATAATGCGGTATTTGTTTTCCCGACAATCAATTTTCACATTCATGTTAACTCTGATTTTAGAGTAGCTGTTTACTCCATTTTTTTTAGATAGGTATGAAGATACTTTTAGAATGGTTGTCCCGCTTTCTTTATCGCTTGTGTCAATAGACGAATCCCACTCTGTGGTGTTAGTACTCGCCCACTGTTGGGCATTTAAAAACAAATAATCTTTTGAACCCTTAACCTCTGTTATGTATTCAGTTTTAGCCCCAATTTCACTATACGTGTTTTGAGCAAAGGAATTTCCTGTTATCAAAGCTATCAGGCAAAGCATTAGCAAAGTTTTCATAAGTGTGTATTTAACGGTTGTACTTAGCAAGCTACTGTAATACACACGAAAGCGTGGGATTACTCCGAGGATTAAGAGGTACGACCAAGCACCTAACAGCCCATACAAGAGTAATGCCCACGCAAAGCGCAGGCATTAGCAAATTGTCTGAGGGCTGTTTCTGAAATTTGGTCGTTTTCTTAATCCCTACAACAATAGCCAATGCTATTTAGTGATATTTTAATTCAGCAGCAAATATAGTGTATTATTTGTTATAAAAATAGTCTTGCAGTGTTATATTTATAATGACGTATCAAAAATATATAGGTTTTTGTTTCCAAATAAGCGGGGATTTTGTACCTTTGTAGAAAATAGTAGTTTATATGGGTAATTGGAGCGTACAACAAGAAGCTAAGAAAGAAGTCAAGGAGAAAGATAAAGTGAGGCGTGAAAAACTTGCTGGATTCTTTTTTAACTTGGCGCAACTCACATTTGCGGGTTTGGTTCTTGGTGGAATAACTCCGATATATGCCAATGTGGAAGCTGGTATAAACTGGTATGTTTTGACAGCAGGGAGTGTTTGGACTATAATGCTTGCTAAAGTAGGAAATACAATTTTAAAATAATAGATATGGAAATGTTAGGAGCTATCTTTACCGTTGGAATAGTTGTGACGGGTGCATTTATGATTTGGCTAAGAACAAAATCTGGCAAGAAATGGCTTGCTAATTTGTGATATGGAATATTTGTAAGAAATAGCCCCATGCAGACTAATAATGTTTGCATGGGGCTATTTTTGTTCTTCAAACATTCTTCCAAATCCAGTAAGCAGCCATTTGGCACTTACTCCATACTCCTTAACCATAGGATACAACCAAGATAATTGAAACCATCCACGCTCCAAGTCTTTTCTTTGCGCAATAAAATTTCTTCTATCTATGTTGTTGAGCCTACAGTATGTATTTACTCCTCTTATTTTCTTCATGGCTATAATGGCATCCAGCGCACTATAGAACCTTTCCATTATTTGCTTGCTTATGACGGTATTCATTGCGATATATGGCTCTTCAAGTTCTCTATATCGGATTTTAGCAACTCCAATTCACCTGTAGGCTCATTGGTTATTATAGCCGTAGTAATAGCGTTGGATATTTCCCTTTGCGCATCTAATACCCTATCAGGGTTTACCCGGTTAATTAAAAGGACTTCTTTGTAGAGGTCTATAACCATTCTATAATACTTTTCCATATCAATACTTCCTTTGCTTTAAACCAAACACTATACGGCATTGGCACATTCGGCAGGATTCTCCGTTTGGGCACTTCCCTTTTTAAGTTCCTCTATTTCGTTTTGCAATCTGCCTATCAATCTATTCAACCGTTCTATTTCCTTATCTTTTTCTACTAACATTCCATAAGGTGCAATCAGCTTGTCATTCATCATCTTTACGACTTGTCTTGAAAAAGCGTCAGCACCAGCAAACATGAAATCTTCGGGAGTGACTTCTTTTAATACCGTATTTTGTTTTGGTGATATATCCGAATAATATTTTGAAATATCACCGAATTCAGACTGCAATATATCCAATTTCTCTTTTGAAATAGGTTTTATTCCGTTTTCTATATTTGAAATATAGTTTTGTTTACACATTAATATCTCTGCCAACTCCTTTTGAGTAAGTTTTCTATCAAGCCTAAACCTCTTTAAATCAAATCGTTGCATATAAATAGAATATTTTTAATAGAAAATATATCCAAAAGTTTTGTTATATTCGGATATATAGCCTATATTTGTTGCGTAATTAAATAAACGACATTACAAATATAGCCAAAAAGCGTGTTTGTAGAACATATAAATTAGAGAAAATGAAAAAAGTAACCCAAAAAGACTATCAGTCTTTTATTCAGATTTACAAAGGATTGCCTGAAAGGAGTGCTGTAAAAGCTCCAAAAACTGAGTTTGTGGAGGAAATAGCGGCTCTGTGTATGTGTAGTACCAAGACGGTACGAATGTGGATTCATGGCGTACAAAAGCCGGATGCCCTCAAACAAAAGATGATTAGTGATAAACTGGGCGTTCCAGCCGATATTTTATTTCCTGTTACAGAATGAAAGCTATAGAGTTCTACACAACCCCGGAGGGTGAAGTTACTATGCGCCCTATCGGAGAAGCCGAAAGGCAGTTGAAAGAAACTGATACCGACTTTATCCAAGCTTTCTTGGCTATACTGAGGGAGTTTTATCCCGAAGCATACGATGCGCTTATGGATATATACTCTAAAAATTCAAACAACAAGAGGTATCGGGATTTCATAGCGGTGCGTAGATTCATTAAATGCAACTTCGGTCTGTATGACAACATGATTGATGTAGATGAGAATTGGAACTTTAATTTTGAGTTTGTAGGTTGTCCATTACGTGGAGAATGCAAACATGATAAAGTTATTTGCGCTCCTAAATTCAACTCTAAGTTGTCCGATAGGCAAATAGAAGTTATGCGAATGCTCTATGATGGGAAAAACGATTCAGAAATAGCCGAAAAGCTGTTTATCTCTTTAAATACCGTGAACAACCATAGAAAAAACAGTTTCCGAAAGGTTGGAGTACATTCAATGGCTGAATTTATGCGGTATGCTATGACTAACAATCTTTTCAAATAACAAATGCAACACCGATGAAAGGAGAAACTTTAGCAAACCTTATCCAATGTGGCGTTACGCTACTTCTTGGCATTATTGCCCTTGCTGGGGCATTGTTCTGTAATGCCTCATTTCACTTCTTTACCGCTATGGCTTGTTTTTGGCTGGCATGGGTTTTCTATACCGACAATGAGTATGGGATAGTAAGTGTTAGAGAATATTTTAAGAACCGCTACAAAAAGGACTGACTTATGGCAATTCAGATGGAACTATACGAGTTAAAGAATCTCTGTATGGAAATGGCTTCTTTGGGTGCTGCCAACTATGTAAAACAGACTATCCCGGCAAAAGACCTCATTTCACAACGTGAAGCATACAGATTGTTTCAAGAGTGCCGGGTGAAACGCTGGCAAAAAGACGGCAGAGTTTCTACTATCCGTGGCGGTAGCTCTATACATTCCAAAGTATTGTATTCACGTGCCGAACTTATGGCAGTGGATAAATCAGAGAAAATCAACTCTATAATTAATAAGTGATATGCGAACAATCAAATTAAAATCATTATCCCTTGTGAATTTTAAGGGAATCAGAAGCCTAAATATCGGTTTCTCCGATGCGGAAACGCTGGTTGCTGGAGAAAATGGTACGGGCAAAACAACTGTGTTCGATTCATTCCTTTGGCTTCTTTTTGGAAAAGACAGTACGGGACGGTCGGATAGTAATTTCAACATTAAAACGTTGGATTCGGACGGCAAGCCTATTTTGCACCTTGAACACTCCGTTACTGGTGTACTATCAGTGGATGGCAAGACGGTAACACTGCAACGCTGCTATGTGGAAAACTGGGTCAAGCCACGTGGAACTACGGAAGAAAGCCTAAAGAATCATGCAACAGAGTTCTATTTGAACGGTGTTAAGTTGGCTACCAAAAAGGAGTATGATAGTGAAGTAGCTGCCATCATCCCGGAAGATGTTTTCCGAATGATAACCAACCCTTTCTACTTTACATCAATGAAGCCGGAAGCGCAAAAAGAAATCCTTTTGGATATGGTAGGAACGCTTACCGACCAAGACGTAGCGCAGACCAAGCCCGAATATTTGGAGTTGCTGGCTCAGTTGTCCGGCAGGAGCATCGCCCAATACGCCAAAGAGGTAGCCGCCAAGAAAAAGGCTTGCAAAGATGAATTGTCAGTTATTCCCTCTCAGATAGAAACGGCTCGTAAACTTATGCCGGAGGAAGAGGATTGGGTAGCCATTGATAGTGAGATTGAGGATAAAAATGCCCGTATTCAGCAGATAGAGGAACAAATTGCCGACAAATCAAAGCTGAATGAGCAGGAATATCAACGTAAGGCTTTTATCCAAAAGCAAATAGGTGAAAAACGCCTACAACTCAATAGTAGAATGAATGAAATCGCTACAGAAGCTAACAAAGGGTGCAATGAGGCATCTTTGAAGCTGAACGAATTGGAATATTCGTTGCGTACTGAAAAAGCCTCTTTAGACAGAAAAAGGCAATCGGTTGCGGATATGGATATTGAGATAGAAAAGCTTAATACCAAATTGTCCGCATTGCGTGGTGAATTTTCATTTATCAGCAAGGAGGAACTTACCTATAATGAGGGTGAATTTATTTGCCCCACTTGCAAACGTCCTTTGGAAATTGAGGATATAGAAGCCAAGCAGCGTGAAATGCAAGCCAACTTTAACGCTAATAAGGCGGCACGTCTGAAAGCGAATAAAGAGGCTGGCATGGCTAAAAAGCAACGGCTTGAAGAAATGCAAGGGCTTAAAGACCGTACCAATGCCGAAATCGAGGAGCTGGAACAAAAGATAGAGCGTATCAATGCCGATATTCAACAAGCAAAGGCTTCTATCCCCGAGGCGCAAAACGTGGAAGCAATGATAGCATCCGACCGAACTTGCATTGACATCAAGAACGAGATTGTCGAACTTGAAAATCAGCTCAAAGTGGATGCAAAGATTGTGGACGTGTCGGAACTGCAATCGGAGAAAAGAACTTTGAATGAAGCCGTGCAAGGCTTATACAAGCGTTTGGCAAACCGTGAACAAATCGGCAGGGCTGAAAAGGAAATCGCTTCTTTGGAAGAAAAGCGCATTGCCAACAATCAAAAGTTGGCAGACCTTGAAAAATGGGAGTTTACGGCACTCCAATTCCAAAAGGATAAGGATGCGGAGCTGTTGAAACGCATTAACGGAATGTTCAGATATGTATCATTCTCCTTTGTGAACGAACAACTGAACGGAGGCGAAAAAC
The DNA here is from genome assembly GCA_948759685.1 of uncultured Eubacterium sp. The sequence goes on along the minus strand of CAQBGY010000089.1, from coordinate 2,857 downwards.
TGACGTGTGTATGCACCGTGAACGGTACACCTTTCCTTGACGTGAACAATGCCGGACAAATCAATGCCGGAATAGATATAATCAATGCCATTTGCACGGCAAAGGGGGTATCTGCACCGATTTTCGTTGATAATGCGGAAAGCGTGAATCAAATAATCCCATCACTCAGTCAGATTATCCGGCTGGTGGTAACTACGGACAAAGAACTAACCATTAAATAATTGCGATTATGACACAGCAAGCGACTACAACCATACAACAGGCTGCAAATGGTGGGCAGGTAGCTACTCAAAGAAAGCCTGTAGATATTCTTAAAAGCATGATGAATGCCGAAAGCGTACAAGAACAATTCAAAAATGCGCTTGGTAAAAATTCGGCAACATTCGTAGCCTCTGTAATTGACCTATACAACGGAGATAGCAATCTGCAACTCTGTAATCCTAAACAGGTGGTAATGGAAGCACTCAAAGCTGCCACGTTACATTTGCCAATAAACAAGGCTTTGGGCTATGCTTTCATTATCCCGTTCAAAAACTCCAAAAAGGATGAAAAGGGCAACTGGATTAAAGTGTATGAGCCGACTTTTCAAATGGGCTATAAGGGTTATATTCAGCTTGCCATGCGCACGGGACAATACCGTACCATCAATGCGGATGTGGTGTATGATGGTGAGTTGCGCAAGGTAAACAAACTGACCGGGGAAATAGCCTTTGACGGTGAAAGGAAAAGCGATAAGGTGATAGGCTATTTCTGTTACTTTGAACTTATGAACGGCTTTAGCAAGACTTTGTACATGACAGTGGAGCAAATGGCAAACCATGCAAAGCGATACAGTAAAGCCATCACAAGCGATAAGGATGTAACGGTTGAAAAGTTGCTGAATTTGGCTAATTTGCCCGTTTCTCCCGATAGCAACAAGGTTGGTTGGATGGGTAACTTTCACGGAATGGCACAAAAAACCGTTATCCGTAATTTACTGAGTAAATACGGCTATTTGTCCGTAGAAATGCAAAATGCCATCACCAATGACTACGAGGGTGACGAAACTTCACAGCGTGAAATATTGACCGACAATTACGCAAACAAACAGTTGATTGATGCGGAAGATGTGAGCTTTGAAAGCGTGTCAAGCGAGCAACAAGCGGAAACTATTGACCCCGGATATTGATAGCGTATGAAACTGATAGTTCTTGGTTCAAGTAGTAGTGGCAACTGTTACATTTTGGATAACGGTAATGAAGCTCTGATTATAGAGGCTGGAATCCGTTTCCAAGAAGTCAAGAAAGCGTTGGATTTCAATCTGAGAAAGGTTGTAGGGTGTGTGGTAACGCACGCCCACAACGACCACGCCAAATATATTAAGGCAATGGTGGATAGTGGATTTCACACGTTGGCATTACGGGAGGTATGGACTGCAAAGGGCGTTTGGGATTCCCGTTCTTTGGTGGTTAAAGAGGGCAAAGGCTATAAGATGGGTAATTTTAAGGTACTTCCTTTTCCTGCTTGCCATGATGTGCCATGTGTCGGCTATCTGATAGACCACCCCGATATGGGAAAGATGGTATTTCTTACCGATAGCTGTATGTGCGAATATCAGTTCAAGGGGCTTAACCATGTGCTGATAGAGTGCAATTACTCTGATAAGAAGCTCATCGAGGCGATTACAACCGGGCGCACGTTGCCCTCACAGCGTGAACGTCTGCTTACCTCACACATGGAGCTTACTACGTGCAAGGGGTTTTTGGAAGCAAACGACTTATCCCATGTTTCGGAAATCGTGCTTTTACACCTTTCCGAGAATAATAGCGATGAGCCTTATTTCATATCGGAAGTGGAAAGGCATACGGGGAAAGTGGTTTATGCGGCAAAGCTGGGTTTAACGATTGATTTAGACAGAATATAAGGATATGGCTAAACTCCAAGTAGAAAAGAGAAACGGGTTATTTGATTTGAAGCCTCTATACGAATGGATGCGTAACGCTTTGGATGGTATCTATAGGATAGAGGTTAAGAAAGTCAGAAAGCCACGTTCTTTAGACCAAAACGGGTGGTTGTTCGGGTGTATTTACCCTATCCTTTTAGACGCTCTTTTGGAAGCTGGTTGGGAGTTCGTTTCAGTAGAACAAGTGCATGAGTTTTTTAAGGCTCAAATGACGGCTGACAAAGTGGTAAATAAGCACACGGGGGAGATTATAGAGTTCCCGTGTTCTACAGCCGCTATGGACACGGTGACATTCTCCACCTATTGCGAAAAACTGAGGGAGTACGCCAAAGAGTTTCTGAATGTGGATATTCCCGACCCGGATAAATATTGGAGAAGCCATGAAAAGAATACCTAACAGCGTGGTATCTGAGCTGATACGCTTAGTGCCCATTTTGATAGCAAATATTCCACCCGGACAAAGTACGAGAGTGGATAACGCAATAAGATTAACAAAAAAGATTATCAACAAATTAAAAACATTGAAAGATGAGAACATTTGAAATTACAGAGAAAGAAGTAGCGGCTGCATTTCGTGAAGCGGAAAGTGGAGAAGCAAAGAAAATATTGGCGGCTTTGTTCTGCAAGGAAGAAATGGTAAAACCTACACTGGACGATTACAAGACAATTCGCACGTATGAGGATGCTTGTAAGGCACTTGGTGAGCCTATTTTTGAAGACCCTAATAATTTGCCCAATCATATCATAGCCCTTATGAAGTTGGAAACTATTAGCCGGGCTTTGTGGGGTAGAAATTTCCAACCAAAGCCAGATGGAGAGGGAAGCAAAGTGTATTGGTATCCGTGGTTTGCCTTATGGACTAAGAAAGAGGTTGAGGATATGAATCCCGAACAAAGAGGTGCCCTTTTGTCTGCT
>CAQBGY010000088.1 GCA_948759685.1 uncultured Eubacterium sp. | reverse complement strand
AGAAATGAGGTTATGGAATGAAAAAGACCTATAAATGCAGCAACATAAAATTCTGTATGGAAGATGAAAAACAGCGCAGGACGTGGGAATATCTGCAGGGAATCACACGAAAAGATGGTTCTTATGGAAAGATACTTTCTGATGCGTTTGCGGCGGCTCTTGACGGAGAAACACAGATTAGGGCAGATGACGTGATGGATTCCCGATTAGAATTGTCAGAGCAGAGTTTTGGAGAGCTGGTGGAATTGCTTGACAGGGTATTGGAGCAAAAATTCCATAAGATGCTTCAAGAGATGCAGAAAGTGTTTGCGGAGCAGATGAGCAGAGCTTTCATAGAATATATGCGTGATTCCCATTTTGGCGCAGAACTTTCAGAAGATAAAGCGGATGCGGACGGAATGGGGCGGATGCAGGAGCCGGAATTGTCCGAGGATATGATGGCGTTTGCATTTGCAATGGGCGAATAGGCGGTTCCGAATTTCTATATTCGGTACTCAATCCCCAAAAAGGAGCCTATGGAACGGTTCCGAAAAGTTTTATTCGGCACCGCCGCCCATAGCGAATGACGGCGGTATTCTGCCGGAATGAGAAGTCTGCCGGATGGGTTTCATGGTAGATTATGCCGCTGCATCTGCGGCATCAGCCCCGCAGGGCGCCTTACTTCTGATGCAGAGCGTCAGAAGTAATAAGGCGTTACTTTTGACAAAAGTAACAAAACCGTAGTTAGTCCTTATCTATAAAAATATGAGAAGGAGAGTGATTCGTTGGCGGCAAAAACAATTTCTTTTCCAAAGGGGAGAGGACATCTTACGCACAATAACAGAGATTTTATTTGCAATAATGTGGTGCCGGAAAGAACGTCTTGGAACCGGACTTACATACAGGAATCCTTAAAAGATGCTTATGAGAAATGTTTCGGACAGGCGCTTCGGGATTATAATGCAGCACAGAAGCGTAAGGACAGGCAGAAAGACGATTATCTGAAAGAGATAGAAAATTCCGGCAACAAGGAAAAGACATTTTATGAAAATATTGTGCAGATAGGCAAAAAAACTGATACTCCGGTTGTAGATGAAAACGGGGCGCTGACAGAGGAGGCAAAAGCGGCAATAGAAGCATTGGATCGGTATGCAAAGACTTTTCAGGAGCGCAATCCGAATCTGTATCTATTTAACTGCGTGATGCACTTGGACGAAGCGACACCGCACCTGCATATAGATTATATCCCTGTTGCGCATGGATATAAAAACGGGATGAAGACACGAAACAGTCTGACGAAAGCATTCCAGCAGATGGGATTTGCAAAAGCCGTCAGCAAAAAGCAGAATGAAACGGTCGCATGGCAGGAACGGGAGAGGGAATATCTGACAGAATTGTGCAAGGAGCAGGGGATCGAGATAGAAGTCCTCGGCATACAGCGTGATAATCTGTCACTGCCGGAATATAAGGCGGCTATGCGTGAAGTAGAGGAGCTGAAACAGCAGGCAGTGGCGTTAGATATACAGAACGAAGCATTAGTGCGGCAGAATGACGATTTGGTGCAGCAGGCATCGGAACTCTGCGGACAGATGCAGGAAATGGAGGCGCATAATGATGAGCTGATTTTACAGGCACAGAAACTTACAGAGCAGATTGAAGAAACGGAGGCAAAGGAGAAAGCGGCAAGGGAGGTTCTTGCCAAACATGATTTAAGGGCGGAAACTTTAAAAATGATTTTAAAGGAAGCGGCGGCGGAAACAAAGGATATGAAAAGCGCGGCTGTTCCGATGACAAATCTTTTCGGCGGAGAGGAATACGTCAAAGTAAAGAAAAGCGACTGGAATAAGCAGCTGGATGCTTTTAACAGGTCGGTATCAAGAAACCATCTTTTGGAAAAGTATGAAAAGAAGATTTCCAGTCTGGAGAAAAAGATAGCTGCTCTTACTGACCAAGTGGAAAAATTAAAGCGGTTTGTGGCATCGAGAGGACTTGGAGAGGCATTTGTGGAATTTGTAAAATCGCTTGCACCGAAGACCATGAAACAGCGATTGGAAGAAGCAAAATCAGAGGCGGATGTGCATAACAGACAGAGGGAAGTGCCAGAAGGAGAGAGGACAGTGAAGAATAAGCAGTGGCAGCAGGAAATGTAGATTTTTACGGAAAGAGAGGAGCAGACAATGAAATTAACTTATGAAAAATGTGGTGATTACTTGATCCCGAATTTAATACCTGATCCAGAGCCAGAGGGGGAGTTAAGAAAATTTGGACTGATGAGGAAATCATACTTGGAGAACCATAGGCGGGGCATTTATTCAGGATTGTTGCTGTCAGGCAAATTAAAGGAACATCTGCTTATGATACAGGAGCAGGCAGAAACGAGATTTGATTTGCTTGTAGAGCAGATGGCAGAGAGGGAAGGTGTGACGGAGCGGTTAAAGGCACAGGATCAGATGCTTTGGGTGCGTAGAATGAATGGCATTCGGGAGAGGGCGGAGGAGATTGTGAGGGAAGAAATTATTTTCTGTCTGTAGATAAAAACGAAAGCGGCAAGGAAAAAATTCTTGCCGCTTAGTAATTTGAGAAATATCTTAAAATGTGAACAAATCCTCTATATTTTTAGATGCCTTGCTTGACTAAAAAAAGCGGATAACGTATAATGAAACAAAATATTTAATTTTTCAATTCTAAGAAATAAGGTGTGATATGGCAATTTCATATAATGGACTGTGGAAAATCTTAATCGATAAGGGAATGAATAAAGGAGATTTAAAGGCTTGTACTGGTCTTAGTAATGGCACTATTGCAAAGATGACGAATGGAGAAACAGTGACTTTAACAGTTATAGAAAAAATATGCAAAGAATTGAATTGTGATATAAGTGATATAGTCGAAATAGTCCATCAAGATTTAGAAAGGTAAGAAATATTTTATGCAGGATAATAGACTGATAGAACTGGTTAGAGCCTATGCGGAGCATTTTGCCCAGTATATCCAAGCGGATTATAATGAAACAGAAGTAAGGAATGACTTTGTGAATCCGTTTTTTGAAATTTTGGGATGGGATGTGCTTAACAAAAAGAAACTTCCGCAGCATCTTCGTGAAGTAAAACATGAAGCGGCTGTATACGTCGAGGAAAACGGAGAAAATAGAAAAAAGAAGCCGGACTACGCATTTCATTTAGGAACGGAAGTCTGCTTTTTCCTTGAAACGAAAAAGCCAAGCGTTAATATTATGGAAAACAAGGAAGCTGCATTTCAGACACGTCGGTATGGATGGAATGGGAATTTGAAGGTATCGGTTTTGTCAAACTTTACTGACATGATAATATACGATACTTCTATTAAACCCAGTGAAAATGACGAAGTATCAAAGGCAATGGTTGCACATTACCACTATACAGAGTATGTTGATAATTACCCTGAGATTTCACGATTGCTGTCTTATGCTTCGGTTGTATCAGGAAAATTTTTTGAAATATTTGACAAAGTTGCAGATACATTTCGTAAAGAACCATTTGATAAATATTTTCTCACTCAAATAAAAGAATGGCGTTATTCTTTAAGTCAGGATATATACAACAACAATCCGGATTTAGATGAAGAATCCTTAAATGTTTTTGTTCAGAGGATTATCAATCGGATTGTTTTTCTGCGCATTTGTGAGGATAGGAATCTTGAACAATATGAGACTTTAAAGAGAATAAAAACATATATTGAATTAAGAAAACTGTTTGATGCGGCGGATAAAAAATATAATTCCGGGTTATTTGAGTTAATTGATGAGGAAAATATTCAAATTACAGATGCATTGCTGATTCATATTTTTAAAGAATTGTATTATCCAAATAGTTGTTATGAATTTAGCATTGTTGATCCATATATTATAGGGCAGATCTATGAATTGTTTTTAGAAGAAAAAATTGCAATTTCTGACACAAAAGTTGTTGTAGAAAAGAAAACAGAAATAATAGATTCACAAGGAGTCGTTAATACGCCAAAGAATATAACAGATATTATTGTTGGGCAGACATTAGAACCGTTATATAAATATGAGTTTTTCGCTAAATGGAATACATATCGCATTGTAGATATTTGTTGTGGATCAGGTAATTTCCTGTTGTCTGCATATGAATATATTTTGAACTGTTATACAATGTATTATATTGAAATGGATAAGGATAGTGCATTGCAGAGAGGGATTCTCATTCCAAAGGGGCAAGATTTTTATACACTTTCCTTTGATAAAAAGTATCAGATACTGAAACAAAATATTTATGGTGTTGATATAGATAATCTGGCGACAGAAGTTGCTAAATTTAGTCTGCTTGTTAAACTGATAGAGGATGTTTCTCTAGATGAAATAAAAAATTATTCTGTCAGTACACATGGTAAAGTCCTGCCAAATTTAGATGATAATATTCGGAATGGGAATAGTCTTGTAGATTCCAAATATCTGACTTACAACAGTCATTTTTATGAAGATGCAGAACTTATATCAAAAATTAAACTCTTTGATTGGAATGCAGAATTTAAAGGGGGAAAATTTGATGCCATTATAGGAAATCCGCCTTATATCAGGGTGCAGAATATGGTACATTATTCAGAAAGTGAATATCAATATCTTAAATCAGATATTTCGGAATTTGAAACATCGAAATCAGAGTTGATGGATAAATATTATCTGTTTTTGGAACGGGGATTGGAACTGTTAGCTCCCAATGGAAGATTAGGCTATATTGTTCCTCATAAGTTTATGCTGATTAAGGCAGGCGCTGTACTTCGTACAATGCTTTCCGAAAAGAAATGTGTTGAAAAAATCATTCACTTTGGAACTGAGCAGGTTTTTAAAGGGAAAAGCACATATACGTGTCTTTTGTTTTTGGAAAAGACGAATCATAAAAAATTTAAAATTGGTTTTGTGAAGAACCTGAATGAATATTATGCTGCAAATCAAGTGGAATTGCGGGAATATCCTGTTGAATATTTAAGTACGGCACCTTGGAGTTTTTTATCCGAGGACATTGTTTTGCTGCTGGAAAAGATAAAAGATAAGTGCCAGCCCTTAGAAGAAATATCAGACATATTTGTTGGTTTGCAGACCAGCGCGGATACGATATATATTATAAAAGTACAAAAAGAGGAAAATGGACTGACCTATTTTGTTGATTGCCGGGGGAAGGAGCAATGTATTGAAACAGATATACTGAAGCCATGTATTTATGATATTCAGTTAGAAAGATATGCAGATGTTGAACCAAACATGAGGCTGATATTCCCGTATCATACAGTAAAAGGGAAACCAATTCTCTATTCTATAGATGAAATGAAAGCAACTTTTCCCAAAACACTTGCATATTTAGAAGAGTTTAAGGAAGATTTGGAAAAGAGAAGTGTTCCGCACAGAACAGAAGATAATTGGTATCAGTTTGGGAGAAGCCAAAGCATAAAGCGTTTTTCGAAAGGAGAACATTTAATCTGGTCAGTTTTATCAACAGAAGGAAATTATGTCTATGATGATAAAACAACCTGCTTTACCGGTGGTGGAAATGGGCCTTTCTATGGTCTTGAGAAAAAAATCTCGACAAAGGAATCTTTGTATTATATACAGGCACTATTGAATTATTGGCTGTTAGAACGTGTTGTCAAGAGTAATGCCAGTACCTTTCGTGGAGATTATTATTCTCATGGAAAACAGTTTATTGCAAGGCTTCTAATATATAGAATAGATTTTGAAAATGTAGAGGAAACGAAGAAGCATGACGAAATTGTTTCCAGTGTAAAAAATATTATGGAGTTAAAGCGGCAACGGAATACCCAGAAAACAAAAGAGCAGAAAAACAGGTATTGCCGCCTGATTGAAACAGAATCACAACACTTGGATGATTTGATTTCAAAGCTATATGGATCAGTAAAGGAGTACGATGATGAAAAGTGAAGTGGGATTGGAGAAATTACGTGGAGGTTATTATACGCCAGAGCCAATTGCGCGATTTATATGTGATTGGGCAATTGATGGCAACACAAAAAGCGTATTAGAACCGAGTTGTGGTGATGGCGTTTTTTTGAAAGCAACAGTAGAGAAAGTAATGGAAATCAACCCGGATTTCTCTATAAAAGATAGGATTGTTGGAGTTGAGTTGGTTGAGAGAGAAGCAAAGAAGGCATCTACATATGGTACAAAAGTAATATCTGAAGACTTTTTTGGATTTTATAAAGAGAATATTGAGGGAAAACAGAAATTTGATGTGATTATAGGCAATCCGCCATTTATTCGTTATCAGAATGTGGATGCTGGTTCCAGAGAGATCGCCTTTCAGCTTATGCGAAGCGCAGGATTGCACCCGAATAAATTAACCAATATGTGGCTGCCATTTCTGGTGCTATCGTCGCTTGCTTTGTCAGAAAGCGGAAAAATTGGTATGGTTATCCCTGCTGAATTATTTCAGGTAAGTTATGCAGGCGAAACGAGGGAGTTTTTGGCGAAATATTTTGATAGGCTAATCTTAATCACGTTTCAGAAAATAGTTTTTGAGGATATTCAACAGGAAGTTATTTTGCTGTTAGGCGAGAAAACTTCGGACAATAAGGGAATACAAGTTATTGAGTTGAATGATTTGGATGATTTGGACAATTTAGATTTAACTAATTTTTATGAATATGAGGTAAAAGAACTAAACCATAGTGATGAAAAATGGATAAAATACTTTCTGTCCTGTGAAGAAATTGAGCTTATGCGTAAACTGCGCAGCAATGCTGATATTGTGCCTGCAACTGATTTGTTTGAGATTAATGTGGGACTTGTTAGCGGTGAAAATTCTTTTTTCCTGCTAAACCATGAAATGGTTAAAGAATATCAATTGGGAAAAGCCACCCGCATGATTATTGGAAAAACGGAACAATTGAAAGGGGTTATTTTATCAGAACGGGATTTTAAGAATCTGGTTGAAAAAGGAAAAAAGGTATATATGTTTGCACCAAAAGATGTTCCGTTCTCTGAGTTAAGCAGAGAAGAACAGGAGTATATAAAGTATGGGGAAAAATTAGGGTTTAATAAGGGATATAAATGCAGGATACGCAAGAATTGGTATTGCGTTCCGCAGTCGTGGGAGCCGGATGCATTTATTTTAAGACAGGTAAACCGTTATCCCCGTATCATTCTCAATTATGCTAATGCGGTAAGCACAGATACGATTCATAAAATCAGGTTTTTGGACGGAGTGCATCCTGAATATATAGCAGCAGCATTTTTAAATTCTTTTACACTTGCATTGGCGGAAGTTACCGGGAGAAGCTATGGCGGCGGGGTATTGACTTTTGAGCCGAGTGAAATCCGTAAACTGATGATTCCGATGAAGAACGCAGAACTATTAGATGTAAAAAAAATAGACCAGTTGATCCGGGATAATAAAATTGAAGAAGTATTGGACTATTCTGATAGGGTTTTGCTTGTAAATGGATTGGGATTGTCTAATAATGAGGCGAAAATGCTGCGGAATATTTGGTTAAAGCTTAGCGAAAGAAGATTGGGCAGGAAAGAAAAAAGTGCTTGATTCAAGTATTGTCTATGTATTTGTAGACAGTTTGGGAGTATACATTGATTTTATATATATTGATGCAGATTTAATATATAATCGAAACTTTTTTGAACAGTATCTATTGGATAATACGATATTGGAAAGAGCGTCTACAAGTAGACATGGATATATGAGCTTGTATGAAGAAAATGGCGAGATGTTTATTAAGCTGAATTTACAGGCAAGGTTTAGGTAAGGCTGGGAATTAAATTATAGATGGAATACATGTAATTGAATACTGAATCGGCAATGTACACGATAATGTGTTTATGTTTAAAAAGAGTGGGTTATAGAAGAAGGGAGCATATATAATGTTAATTCATATTGAAAATTGTAATAACATAAAATCGGCAAATATATGTATTAAAGAAAAAAACATGAATATATTTTTTGGAAGAAATGGAAGTGGAAAATCTACAATTGCACGAGCAATTTCATTGATTTCTCAAGGACAGAAATTAGATATGCTAAGACCTTATGGATTAAAAGAAAAAGGGAACGAACCTATTGTTTCAGGCATTTCAAGTGAAAAAATTTGGTATTTGATGATGAGTATGTTAAGCAGTATGTATATCAAAAAGATACTGTTATACAAAATGCATTTGATGTATTGCTCAGAACACCAGAGTATGATGCGGCTAAGCTTGCGGTTGATGCTGAATTGCAAAACTTAAGAACAGTAATTCTTGATGACGAAGATATTATTATGCTGATGAATCAGTTGCAGTTGTTTCTGGGTAAGATTAAGGTGGGCGCAAACCAACAAATTGATAAAAGAAGTGCAAAAGGCATTTTTGACGGAAAAGGTGCTTATTTCAATCCGCCCAAAGCGTTAGAGAGTATGAAACCGTTTTTTGAAGATGATTGTGTAACTAAGTGGGCTGTCTGGAGATTGCAAGGATATCAGCAATTTGGACAAAAAGGTGTATGCCCATATTGTACAAGTGGAGATGATGAAGAAACAAAAACAAGAAATAGGATTTTTACAGAAAGTTTTGATAAAAGCAGTGTAGAAATAGCGAATTTAATTCTTAGCGTTTTGGATGGATTGAAGGAATTTATAGATAGTGAAAAAGTTGTGCAACTAAAGTCTTTTTTTGGAATAGAAGGAAATAAAGCGTCTTTAGAAACTCATCTTGTAAAGCTGAATGCAGAAGCTGAACATTTGTTAAGTCAACTTACGAAGATAAAAGAATTTAATGGTTCAACGGTAAATAAGGATAATCTTAAAGAATTGGAAAAAATGTTGTTGGATATGAAAATAGATTTCACAGCTATAGATTCATATTTTACAACCGACTTCGCAAGAGAGCATTTGGGCAATGTAAATCAAAAAATAGATGAGATGCTTACTGGTATTGGAAAACTAAAGGGTGAGATTGCAAAATATAATAAATATCTTAGTGAGAAAATCAAAAGTAGAACAGATGATATAAATACTTTTTTACAATTAGCTGGTTTTAAATATTATTTTGATGTAGAAATTGATAGGGAAGATAATGCTATAGCAAAATTGGAATATATTTTGCCGGATAAAAGCTGTAAAGATTTGGATATGCCAAATGAGCATTTAAGCTGGGGAGAAAGACATGCTTTTGCTCTTGTTATGTTTATGTTTGATGCAATAAGTAAAGATGCAGATATCATTATTTTAGATGATCCCATTTCTTCATTTGACAGCAATAAAAAATATGCAATTATAAACAGGCTGTTCAAAACGGGCGACAAAAATAATAGCTTGTATCAAAGAACAGTATTATTACTTACACATGATTTTGAACCAGTAATTGATTACATTCAAACACATTCTGGGAAACAGGATAAAAGTTCAAATATAGCGTATTATGTGGAAAATATAAATGGTGAAATATCGTGTACGAATATAAGAGAAAATGAAGATATGATGTCGTCTGTGGTGCTGCTGAAAGAATTGGCAAAAGATGAAACTTTACACATTGCTGCGAGAGTAGGAAGTTTAAGAAAATATATAGAACACCAATTTGCTAATCCAAGGGCTGAATCTGATGCATATAATATTCTTTCAAGCCTGATGCATAGGCGTGAAAATGAAAGCAGAGATAATGATGGAAATCTACACTTATCTGTTAATGAAGTAGCAAATGGAACAAAAATCATAAAGGAATACATTGCGGAATTTGATTATAAAGCATTGCTTCAAAAATATACACCAGAAGAATTGATAAAAAACTATAAGGAAATGAATTGTAGCGATTATGAAAAGCTGTTGATTTTACGTTATTATGTAGAAAGTGATGAGGAGGCAAGAAAACGATTACGAGAATACAATGATGTTTTACGAAAATATGTAGATGAAACTTTTCACATTGAAAATGACTATTTATATTCATTGGATGTTCGTAGGTTTAATATTGTACCAGCAGAATATAGTGAATATGCTGAAAAATTTGTGGAGAACGAGGCACTTAGATATAATTTGGGGACAGATCAAGTGTGAGGTAAACAGATGTTGTTTGGGTACAAAATGGGTACACCAGATTTGAGACCATATAAACGAGAAATAAAACCGTATCAAAATGATGCGATTTATAGAGAGAATGCAACGAAAAACAGGACTTGCAGCGAACCGGAAAAAGAGTTCGAGTGATGAAATGGGCTTTAAGAACCTAGTGTTTATGCAGTTTCCAAACAAATTTGTTTAAGAACTGGCAACGATTTAGCAACATTTTCAACATCACGCACTAAATAATTACATCAATGGCAGATGAAAAACCTTGCTGATTTTCAGATATGAAAACTGAATATCGGCAAGGTCTTTTTATGCTTATTTCTGTTTTTTCTTTTTCGCTGTTTTCTTTTCTTCTTTCTCGATTTTCTGAAATTCTTCCATGGATGCGCTTGCGCATCCATTAAGCATATAATCACTGACCGCCTGTGAGGGGACTTTCGCCCAATGATGCGAAGTGTCCAGTTCGGGGTACTTGTACCGCCACTGGTCGTATTCCTCTTTGGTAATCTCGCCCTGCTCCAATTTGGCGGCTTGCTCCTGCCATGCGCAGAACATATCAAACATGGACGTATAAGTGGAATAGTCGGATTTGTCAAGGCGCAGG
>CAQBGY010000087.1 GCA_948759685.1 uncultured Eubacterium sp. | reverse complement strand
GTCAACAGGACTTTGGTTGTATGGTACAGGGGAATTAACACCGTCTGCATTAACATAGTCTTCACATGTAACGGAATTTACTGTCACTGAATCCTGTAATAATGTATTCCTTTTTGAGAAACTGTATGTGAAGTCCGGTTCAACCTCGGGAGCGATTGCATATCCTTCCGGATTTCCCTGATCTCTGTAAACCTCTCCTGCCGGTGTTAATTCCCCTGTACCATACAACCAAAGTCCTGTTGACGGACTATTAAAATCAAATGCCGCATACCTTTCTACATATTCTCTGGAATCTAATCCTGGCATAACTCTTTCCCAGAATTCTTTTGTTCCATTGCCGCCTGTAGCAGTAATGCTTGCTCCTGTTGTCGAAAATTCAGTAATCCAAATAGGTTTATGATATGTATTCCATGTCCAATCTACGACTTCCTCTAAAAACCAATCTGCCATACCTGCTCCACCATAATTATCCGGATAGCAGTGAATAGATATAAAATCAACGTCATGGTCATTATTTAAATCTAATTTTTTCATAAATGCCTGGAACCAATTTGGAGAAGCTTTCGGCCATTGTGCTGTAACCGGTGAACTTACATTAATACCTGTTACATCATCAATCCCCTGCCATACGTTATAAACATCATTAACAGGCATATCACACTGTCCTTTTAAATCCGGTTCATTAAAAGTAAGAGCATATTTATATCCCTGATTTTTAAAACTATTGATTTTATTTTTAAAATCATTTGCATATGTTGATTTCCAGACCATAGGTACATATTCAATACCTTTATACTGCTGCCCTGCACTAGGTCCTGTACCCCAGTTATAATACCAGCTGCATCCCATATTTTTCAGGCTGATATTTCTTCCCATATCAGTAGCTAGCCCAAGACCTTTTTTAGATATACCAAACTTTACTGTTGCTGTATTTTCTTTATTTCCTCCCTCATATTCTACTACAACATACGCTTCATGCATTTGTACTTTTGTAGTATAGCAATCTAAAGAAGTACTTGTAGTAGTTCCTTCCTTCTTACCATCCAAATAAACAGTATAATTTTTTACCGTGCCATTTGTTGCTGCACTCCATTTAATATCAAAATGCCCTGCTGCTACCAGTGCATTTTGTACTGGAGTTATAATTGCAAATCCCTCAGCAGCCTGTGTTTGTGTTTTTACATTCATCCCCGGAATCAATGCAATAACAATTGCAAAAGATAAAATTAACGCCACTAATTTTTTAACCTGTTTCATTTCTTCCTCCTAATATTTTTATTTTTTTTCATATAAATTGGTAACACGAACAAAAAGGCTGAAAATTATCCAACCTTCCATAATAATCTAAATTTTATCCCTTTAATTCTTCCTACTTTAGTTATAATAAAAAAATGTTTTTATAACAATCTGCAATTTCTATAAAATTATAAGTGAACTTTTGTATATTTTTATCAATGAATTATTGTAAACATATAACGATAATTTTTTTATAAAAAGATATTGACAAAAATATAATATGTGTTAAACTAGTAACAGTTACTATTATTGTTTTGGAGGATATATGACAAAACGTAGTTTGCAAAGAGATTTAATTAAAGAAAATTTAATATCTCGGTACGATCATCCAACTGCTGATATGGTTTATCACAGCATTCGGCAGGAATTACCTAATATTAGTTTAGGTACTGTTTACCGAAATTTACGTTTCCTTGTAGAACAAGGAGATGCACTTTCATTAAAATTAGGTGATGGTCGTGAACATTTTGATGGACATGTACAGCCCCACTATCATTTTATTTGTAGTAAGTGTGGTGAAATTGAAGACATTTTTATGAAAGAACCTTCCATTTCTTCTGAGGCTGCTAAACATTGTTCCGGAGAAATACAGGGTCATATTACTTACTTCTATGGTTTATGCGCAAATTGTAAATCTAGACACTAATGGTAAACCCATTTTTATTATATTTATTTTTATTATCAGGAGGAATTTAAAATGGCAAAATTTGTATGTTCAGTATGTGGATATGTTCATGAAGGAGATTCAGCACCGGAGAAATGCCCAGTTTGTGGTGTTCCGGCAGACAAATTCAATAAAGTAGAAGAAGGTGAAAAAACTTGGGCTGCAGAACATGTTGTAGGTGTAGCACAGGGTGTAAGCGAAGATATTATTAAAGATTTAAGAGCAAACTTTGAAGGAGAATGTTCAGAAGTTGGTATGTATCTTGCAATGGCAAGAGTTGCCCACAGAGAAGGTTATCCTGAAATTGGTCTTTACTGGGAAAAAGCTGCTTATGAAGAAGCAGAACACGCTGCTAAATTTGCAGAATTACTTGGTGAAGTTGTTACAGACAGCACAAAGAAAAACCTTGAAATGAGAGTTGAAGCTGAAAATGGTGCAACAGCAGGTAAATTTGACCTTGCAAAACGTGCTAAAGCTGCAAACCTTGATGCAATTCATGACACAGTACATGAAATGGCTAGAGATGAAGCTAGACACGGCAAGGCATTCGAAGGACTGTTAAAGAGATACTTTGGCTAAGCTAGAAGTCATGCAAAGATAAAATAAAAACAATCGGAAGAGGATGCTTGCATACTTGACCGGTTGTTTTTTATTTTATCTTTATAAGGCGACAGCCGTCCAGTGAGATGAAGCGTAGCGTAATCGAACTGGTACATGACTTCTTTATTGTTTTAATGTGGTGACAATCTCCAGCGAGAAGTAGCGAAGCGAATTCGAGCTGGAAATTGCTCGTAATACTACCACTCATATTCCCTTATCTCACAATTTTTAATTCCAAAATCTGCAAATTCCTCATTTGTCATATCCCTAAAATACGACTCTACAATTCTTGAAATTCCGTTATGTGCCACCAGCAAATATGTTTTATCTTTCTTCAATTTTATTTCATCTAACAAATGATAAACACGTGCTGCCAGATGCATCATTGTTTCTCCCCCTTCAAAAGAATTGATAAAATTCTCTTTTGCCTTTTTAAACTCAAGACCATCTCTTGGTGTAGATTCATATTTTCCAAAATTTTGTTCTTTTAGTCTCATCTCTTCTTTCATTGGTATTCCTGTTACTTCTGCAATATGTTTTGCAGTCTCAGCTGCACGTATCAACGGAGAATACAATATTTCATCTATACACAATCTCTGCTCTTTAATATGTTCTCCCAGTTGCACCGCCTGTTGGTGTCCTAACTGTGTTAACTCCACATCTGTCGCACCGCATATTTTATTTTCTACATTCCATATAGTTTGTCCATGTCTTGTAAAATATAAATGTGTCATATCTTCCTCCTAATCATCTATACTATTATATTTTTTCAGCCTTCTATAAAATGTTGATTTACTGACACCTAATTGCTTAATTGCCTCTGCCTCACTAATCATTCGCTTGCTAAATTTTGAAAATACTTCATCCATCTTAACAATATCAATTTCAATCGGTGTACGTCCTTTATATTTCTGTTTTTGCTTTGCCCGTTCGATACCTGCTTTCTGCCTTTCCTTAATATCTGTTTTTGCTTTTTCATATATAGTCATCAAAATTCTGTGCATCTGCTTCCTATTAGCATCTGTAATCCTTATATCATCAATAATTAAATCATTTCCCTTGCATATTTCCACTAACACAGAATCCATAACCTTTGTATAATTTTTCTCTTTATCGACTCTATTTGATAAATCAATCTCTACCCGATATTCTTCCGGTATATATCGCTTCACATACATTGGATCCCCGGAATATCTCATATCCGTTCTAATCAGCCACTCCAAACGGTTCAAATAATCCATATCATACATATCCAATAATTCCCAAACATCTTCCCGATGCGCGCTTGGTGTTCTCTCACTAATAAATACCGGCGTCATGTTCTCACGCACATATCTTTCTTTTCTCAAATCTAAATTCAATCCTGGTATTCCCTGAAATATATTCTTTGGAAGCAAATCCATAACATTGTAATTAGGTATGAAAATATATTCATATGTTTCGTCTTCGCGCTCAATATATTGTATTCTCGAAAGTTCATATTCAAAACCCAACTTATCCTTTACACAGATAATTCCTTCTGTTCTTACTTCTCTCATATCATCTGCCTCCTTTCCACGTTGTATATGAATCTTTTATAATCATTTCATATCTATTTTTAATCATGTGCTTATAAAAATTTCTTTGTACATTTGACAGTAAATCAACACCATCTACGATATCATATATCTTTTCGATATTAACTTTTTCATAAATATCTACTAGTGCTTCACAACATTCCTCAAACTCAAGACTACTGATAACTTCATAATATGAACTTTTCTTTCCATGTAATTTAATCTGAGAAGTAGGAAATTGATACACTCGTCTTTTGGTTTCTTCTTCTGATTCAATAATATCCAGCATGTCTTTCTCATTCGTTAAATTTGGAAAAAGACATGAACCGTTATCAAACACTGGAGCCATTCGATACTGATTATTCTCCTTTACAAATCCCCAGTTGCCACCATGTCTGTCAAAATTTCCTAATAACGCATCTACAATATACATTCTCCAAAAAAATTCAATACTATACTCCACATCTGTTAATTTTGCATTGTCTTCTAACATCTGTACGATATCCTCATAATCATACTGATATGTCTCTTTATCCTGATCCAGACTACTCTCTCCTACATCATTAAATGGAACAAATTGAACATTTTCAGAAATAAAATCTTTGCAGGCCACCACATGCTCTCCCTTATAAGTCCCCAGATATGTTTCCTGTACCTCAAAACCTAAATATTCAAATATATGGCATCCCAAATATTCTGATATATGGTTATTTCTATTTCCAAAGGCTGTTTTCTTTTGAAATTTCAACATATATGGTACGCCTTTTATCTCTATTCCTATCTTTCTCTCTGTTCCACCATAATACTTTCCACTAAGAGGATATCTTGAAAAATCCATATTATACCTCCAACTTATTTTCAGTATAACATATTTTAAAATTGTGTCAATAGGGTGTATTCCGTTTATGAGACGATAATATTTTGTATTTAGATGATGACTTTTTACATAAAAAGTGGTATAGTACATATGGTTATACGGTGCGTGGCTCAGTTTGGTAGAGCGCTGCGTTCGGGACGCAGAGGTCGCAGGTTCGAATCCTGTCGCACCGATTTTTTATTGTCTAAATTTATGACTTTCATATGCAACTCCCAAATAGCAAAAAGAAACCACTTTAGAATAAGTCTCAATTTAACTTTTTCTAAAGTGGTTTAATATACTTTTTATTACATTAATTTTTCACTATAGACAGCTCTTTCCCCACCAATAAACTTTGGTCTCACTCTTGCAGCTAATACATTTGTCTCACCTATTTTATTGTTTTCTAACTTCACAGGTACTGCAACCTTTTTCATATGCATTCCAATCAATGTTCCACCAATATCAATCCCTGCATCGGCCTTGATTTCTTCAATAGAAACCGGATTACTAAATGTTTTATATGCTGTTGTTGCAAAAGAACCACCTGCCTTTGGCTGCGGCACTACATTTACAATATCAGAAAATGGTACCGCCTCTCTTTCGACAATAATCGCTCGGTTTAAATGTTCACAACATTGTGCTGCCAAATAGATTCCTTTCTCATGCAACACTTTATATATTCCTTGAAATACTGCCTGCGCCGCTTCAAGATTGGAATTGCTTCCGATTTTATCACCACAAATTTCACTGGAAGAACAACCTACAACTAAAATCTGCCCCCGGTTAAGTCCTGCTTTTTCTATAATTTCCTTTGTTACATTTTCTGCCTGTTTCGTCAATTCTGAATACACAATATTCACCTCTATCTATATTTTTTATTCTGATTCATTCCAATACTAATAGTTTATCCTTAAATATACTTTCTTATAAGTACTGTCACTCTTGCCCCTTCGAATATACCAATTAGAATATATCCTAATACCAGACATGTTCCCGCCTGAATCAAATTGCTCACAACAGAGGGAACTGCACCAAGCCCATAACCTAATAATGTACTCTCGTATAAAAAATATCCAAACACCATAATCACTTCTGCTAAAACACCACTAATAGCATAGCCGATTATCTTATGAACATTTGCTTTCCTGAGTAAATTAAAAACAACGTATGCTGCAACTGCCATCAGAAACTTAATCACAAAAGTCCCGGGTACATACATTCCATATCCTGCACTAAAATCTGATAATGCAGAACCGATTCCTGCTGCCAGACCACCATATATACCACCAATCATCCATGCACTTAGTAAAACTATCGTATCGCCGATGTTCACATATCCATTTGTTCCGACTGTAGGAATTCTGATAATATATGTTGCCACAAAAGCCATTGCTGCAAAAAGTGCAGTTAATACAATTTTTGTCACTTGATTCGTCTTCATAATAATACCTCCACCTCAAACTGTTATGATTATATCAGTATATGGTATTATTAATATATTCAATTTGCGTCAATCTTATAATACCAGTTTGTTTATACACACTGTACACTATGTAAAAACAAATAACATCACATTACTCACTGTAAAGGATGGCGCATTTGATGGCTCTCTCCCAACCTTTCAGTTTTTCTCTCACTTCCCTATCACTCATTTGTGCAATAAATGTTTTATCTATCTGCATATTATTTCTAATGTCTTCTTTATCCCGCCAATATCCTGTTGCAAGTCCCGCTAAATATGCTGCTCCAAGTCCTGTCGTTTCAATGACCTTAGGACGCACAACCTTCTTGCCTGAAATATCTGATTGAAACTGCATGAGAAGATTGTTCGCACATGCACCGCCATCCACCTTAATTGTATGGATCTCTTCTCCCAAATCCTGTTCCATCGCTTTCACTACATCATAAGTCTGATATGCCAAAGACTCCAACGTCGCTCTAACAAAATGTTCACTGCTTGTCCCCCTTGTTATCCCTACTACCATACCTCTGGCATTCTGCTTCCAATACGGAGCTCCCATACCTGTAAATGCCGGTACGACATAAACTCCATTACTATCTTTAACCTTTCCTGCAATCTTTTCACTTTCCGATGCATTCTCCACCAATCCCATTTGGTCGCGAAGCCATTGAATCGCAGCACCGGCAACAAAAACACTTCCTTCTAAGGCATATTCCACTTCATCTGTAGATGCAGCAATTGTTGTAATTAAACCATGATTGGATGCCACTGGCTGATTCCCCGTATTTACTAAAAGAAAACAGCCTGTTCCATATGTATTTTTTACATCCCCCTTATCAAAACAGCATTGCCCAAACAACGCTGCCTGCTGGTCTCCTGCCACACCACTGATTGGAATTTCAGCTCCTAAAACCTCCATATTTGTGTAACCAAAAACACCACTTGATGATGTGACTTGTGGTAGCATAGACGCCGGTATATCCAATAATTCCAACAACTCTTCATCCCACTTTAATTCATGGATATTATAAATCATCGTTCTGCTTGCATTTGTATAATCTGTCGCATGAATTATGCCTCCACTAAGTTTCCACATCAACCATGAATCTATGGTTCCAAACAACAGCTGTCCATTCTCTGCCTTTTCTCTTGCACCTTCTACATTGTCCAATATCCATTGAATTTTTGTTCCTGAAAAATACGCATCAGGAACCAATCCCGTCTTATGCTGTATCATCTGACTTAATCCATCTCTAATCAAATCATCAACAATATCTGCAGTTCTTCTGCACTGCCAGACAATCGCATTACAAACCGCTTTACCGGTATTCTTATCCCATACCACGGTAGTCTCTCTCTGATTTGTAATACCAATCGTTTCAATATCCCCACCCGTAATTCCAGCTTCCTCTAAAACCGCTTTCATCGTCATAACCTGTGTATTCCAGATTTCCTCCGGATCATGTTCCACCCAGCCCGGCTTTGGAAATATCTGCTCAAACTCCTGATTCGCCTGACATATTATATTTCCACCTTTATCGAACAAAATGGTTCTCGAACTGGTAGTTCCCTGATCCAGTGCCATAATATATTTTCCCATTTCTTATCCTCCGTACATTCAAACTAATATCTATTTTAGTTTGTTTTACGTACTTTGGCAATTTTTTTTATAACTAAGATTTCACTTGCGAACTCTCTCTCGAGGCGTGGGCTCGTAAGTACCAATACATTTCCACGCCTCTGCGATTCTGCGGAGCATTTTTATTTCACACAAATTGCAAAACAATTTCATATGAAATAAAAAACCTGATAAGTTAAAGCAAAAACTTTAAATCTTATCAGGTTTTATCAAAATTTTAACTAATCTTCATAATCAATAAATGATAATGGATCAATAGGCTTTCCATCTTTTGCTATTGCAAAATAAATATTATCACCTTCCTTAGAATAGTATCTAGTTGGTTTGTTCACATATGCTATTGTCTGTCCGGCTTCAACGAAATCTCCTGCTGCAACCTCAGGATTAATTACCTGTCCATATGTTGCAATATAACCGTTTCCAATCGCCTGATTTATACAGACACCCAATTCATCATCCTCACTCAATGTTGTAATAACACCATCTGCTGCTGCCTTGATTGCTGTACCCTGTGCGCTTTGAATTACAAGTCCCGGATTGCATCGATATTCATCTAAAGTAGAGTAATATACTGTATTATCCATATCATATGGCATAATGATATTTCCCTGAACCGGCCATAATAATTCACTTTTTTTGTTAAACTCCAATGCTTTAATCTGTGCTGCTGCCTCAGAAGATAAGCCATACATATATTCATCTTCCTTCGCATTTGACTCTGTGTTAGCTTCTACCACATCGTTGTTTGCTCCAACTACTTCTGTCTCTCCAGGTGTACTTCCCTGATATTCTTTGTCATCTGCTACTCTGTCACCCTCTGTTGTTGTCTCTTCTATTACCTTTTGTGCTGCTTCAACATTCTTTTCATTTGCAGTTGTTGCAGTATTTTGTGCCTCTTTTAAATTAACATCATTGCCTTTCTGTCCTATAAAATATGTCCCCGTTGCTACGGCAGTTAATGCCACGACACAAACAATCACTGCTGCTATAAATTTTTTATCCATACTCATCACCTCAATGATAGTATGACCCACGTTTTACAGATTTATACACTTTATTTAAAAAGAGTTCACTAGTGAACTCTCGTACAATAATTAAAAATCTACAATGACACAGTCATAAAATTTTCGCAAAATATCCTTCCAGCCTGCTCCTTCTCTTGCTAAAGCCTCTGCATAAGATATACTCATACCAAATCCATGTCCATATCCTCTTGTTGTAATTCGAATACCTTGTTCATACTCTTCTATTTTGAATGTAGTGGAACGAAGATTTAATGCCTTCTGAAAAATATCCCCGTTTATTTTTGTATCTCCTATTTTTATCCACAACTGATATCCCTTTTCATCAATATTAGAAAAGTCCATGATACTAATTAACTCATGCACATCACTTTCATTGTACTCAAACTTTTCTTTTTTATCTTTGTATATTACAATTCCATTTTTACTAAGAATATCTATAAACTCTTCTATTGTATAAAACTTTATTCCTATATAATCATCTACCTGTGTATCATTTTTACACTTTATACTTTTTAAATACTTATATTCACTACCTATTAACTTTTCACCATCTCTGGTTTCACCATTGCTAATCTGATGAAATAAAGGCAGAACAATTTTACCATTGTATTTCATTACCTTTCCTTTTGTCTTTTCCATCACCTTATGAATACACTGCATTTTTTCATCAAATACCTTGGTCTTTCCTAAACCGGTAAAATTATAAAACATTCCCCAGCCTGTGGCAGCATTTTCTCTCCGAAACTCTTCAAACCACATTTCCTGCATTTTTGAATAACTATAGTATGGCAGACCCAATTCTTTAGAGCTGATTTTATCATTATTTCCCATACAATATAAAATATATGTCCGAATAACGACCGCCTGTGCTTTCAGTAATTCCAAAGGACTATTAACATCCAATTGTGCCATAAGCACACATGGAACAAACTGCTCTACGTCCATCATGACTTTATATTTATCATTTTCTATAATAACCTGTCTTCCGGTCTTATAGAAATTTTCTTTTTCACCATTTATTCCATTAGTCATGAATGTAATTAATGCCGAAAATATAATGCCTACAGCAATAACAATTCCAACTCTTTTCAACATAGTAAATCTTTCGTACTTTCTTATCTATAATATATGAATATAGTAGATAAAACATTCAGCATTTAAAACTTTGACCCATCGTAAAAAAGAGTCTGGCTAGTCTACAAATTCAATTATTTATAAATTCCGGTTTGTAGGGAAGTGACTTTTCTGCTGAAGAAATACAGACAGAGAATATCTTCACCTCGATTCTTGAACATTTATAGAAAATAAAAATAATATTGAATATTTTAAGCACCAACTTCATCTTCGAAAAAATCCTGATGAATTAAAGTTAAAAACTGATTTTCAAAATCAGTTTTTAAGACTTACCTGAAGCGAATTTCTTCAGAAATTCGGTGAAGATGAAGTCGGTACTTTAATTTTCAAACTCTTTTTATATTTACAAATGTTTATGAAATTCAGTTTCCAAGTGTATCCTTTTATACTCGAACCACCTAGACAAACCGAA
>CAQBGY010000086.1 GCA_948759685.1 uncultured Eubacterium sp. | reverse complement strand
GCAACATGTCGTTTATCCTCAACGGTTCCCGCAATGACCAGGGCCGCTACGGCTACAGCCATACCTACCGCTACGGTTACGGATATGGCTACGGGTATGGGTATAATTATGGCAGCGGGGAGAAGTAAAAGATATGCAGCATTGATCTCAACTTTATTATTAGTAGATGAGTGAATCCCAAGTACATTTAGACCGAAGAACCGTTAAATTTAGTTTCATTTGGACTGCAATAGAGACTTATGCAGGACAAGGGATTCAATTCATTATTGGTATCATATTAGCAAGGCTACTGATGCCAACAGACTATGGAGCTGTTGGTGTTATAACTGTATTTTTAAGTCTTTCTACTGCAATTATTTCCGCTGGATTCCCAACAGCTCTATTAAAAAAGCAGGATTGCCAACATATTGACTATTGTACTGTATTCTATTTTAATCTTGGAATAGGACTGTTCTTATCGATTATTTTGTATGTTTGCGCTCCATACATAGCTCGTTTTTTTAATATGCCTATTCTTGATCATGTTACAAAAGCCATGACTTTAACTATTTTTTTTCCAGCTATCAGCGGAGTAAGTCATGTAATTTTGAGAAAGAATCTTAAATTCAAGCTCATTGCAAGTATAACGATCCTAATATCAATATTATCAGGTATTATCGGAATCATTTTAGCATTTTGTGGGTATGGAGTGTGGGCATTGGTAGTTCAGTCAGTCGCAAGCTCATTCTTACGAATGATTGTTACGATTTATATAGCAAAATGGAAACCCTCTTTTGCATTTTCGATGAAATCATTTAAGCAAATGTTTTCTTTTGGGTCGAAAGTATTTAGTGCAAACATATTAAATCAATTATATTTTAATCTCTATAATGTATTAATAGGAAAATTATACAGCGCTGCTGATCTTTCCTATTTTACACGAGCTTCCAGTTATTCGACATTAATACCAACCAATATTTCAGGAGTAATTCAAGGCGCTTTATTCCCGTTATTAACCAAAGTTCAAGAAAATCCGACTGAATTGCAAAAATTTCATACAAAGATGGTATTAATGACTTCATTCATTATATTTCCAGCCTCATTTATATTAGGAGGACTATCTTATCCTTTGATTGATATTCTACTTACATCCCGATGGTTACCATGTGCCCCCCTCCTTACAATTTTATGTATTGGAATTTTGCCAGAGCATATATATTATATCAATAATGATTTTCTTATCGTTCATGGGAAATCAAATCTCCTAATGAAAGAACAAACATATTCCAAAATAATATCAACCTTATTAGTTCTCATATCAATTCCATACGGGCTAATAGTTGCTGCCATTGTAAAAGGAATATGTACATTCATAACATGGGGATTCAGTTTTTATTACTTGAAAAAGGTAATGGATATTAGAATAAAAGGGCAATTAAATAAATTGATTGGAATATTTGTTATGTCTTTTTTTATAGGATCCGCTAATTTTATTTGCTTTACTATAATACACTATTCAGTTATCAACTTGGTTATGGCAATAGGTTTATCATTAATAGCTTATTATATATTTTCAAAACTCTATTGCCCAGAAATTATTGACGATATAAAATCTGTAAAAAAATGAATCCGAAGATATCTATTATAATTCCAATTTATAATGTTGAAAAATATATTGAAGAATGTCTTCAATCGGTATTAATGCAGGACTATGATAATTTGGAAATTATATTAATTGATGATGATTCCAAAGATCAAAGTATTAATATCTGCAAAAATGTTTTAATCGCCTCTAATCATAAAATTAAATTTATTAAACACACTAAAAATTGCGGCCTTTCTGTGGCAAGGAATACGGGAATTAATTCTGCCAATGGTGATTATTTGATTTTTATTGACTCAGATGATTATTTAATAGGGGAAAGAGCCATTTCAAAATTATTAGCTAAGGCAATCAAAACAAATGCAGATGTAGTGTCAGCTAATAATATAATGATTGAAGATCAAACAAATTTAGTTAGACCTCATAGCGATAATTTATATCAGGACTCTGACAGCGTATCGGAATTAAACTCTACGGCATGGAATAAATTAGTAAAAACAAGTTTTATAAAAAATAATGATCTTATTTTTGAAGATGGAATATTGCATGAGGATGATTTATGGTGTTTCAAACTGATGCATTCAAAGCCTGCAATTGCTACGATTTCGGATGTTACTTATGCCTATAGAGTGAGAAACAACTCTATAATGACTGCATTTGGATTCAAGCATATTTATTCGAGGATTAGAATCGCAGATATTTTATATGAATATCTCGCCAAGATTCAGGCAACGGATATAATGCAAGACATTATAATGCATGAATACAACTCATTGGCTATATCCTATTTAGGGTTAAAGCAAAAAGATGTATTTAAGCGATTGTTTACTAAATATCGTTCGAGGCATACTCAGAACATATCTTTAAGTACATTTATACATCAAAGGGGACGTAAACTTAAGTTGCTGTATTTAATATATATATTACCTTCGCAAATTTCAATTCACTATATTAAACTTTTGATCCGTATGGATGCAAAGGTTAATAAAGGGTTAAAAAAATTTAGAAATCCCATAGAAATATCGCCGGAAGAGATGACACATTTATTATCTACATTTTAATTTAATCGGAATGAATCGGGAGATAAACAAGTATGATTATATTAAATCTTTGGCCATAATATTAGTAGTTATAGGCCACATAACCCGTCTCTATCGCCCGGATTTGCATCCTGAGGTGGATACTAAATATTTTGAAATTGTGACCCGATCGATCTATTTGTTTCACATGCCATTGTTCATGACCTTATCAGGTATTTTCTATGGAATGAAGGTAAAAAAATACACGATTGATATTCAGTGCTTTATCCTTAATAAGGTCAGAAGATTGTTGATTCCATACATAACAACATCTCTAATTTTGGCTCCAATACTCTTATATATTAAACCGTCTTCTGACACTGGACTCTTTGTAGAAATAATTGACAATGCGTTTCTATTCAAAGATACAAGACATTTGTGGTTCATATTGGCATTATTTCAAATATTTGCTATTCAAATTTTATTTGACAAATATAAAATCCCGATATTCGCTACATTTATATTCAGTCTATCAATCGGAATAATTTATAAAGTGTGTTTTCAAGGCTATGCAGAGTTTGCATGTTTTCATATGGCTCTCCAGTATTGGCCATATTTTGTTTTTGGAAATATTGTAATTAAGAAAGAATATATCGGGCATATAAATATTCTGATTCCATGTGGTTTACTACCAATTTTACTTATCGTCAGACATATCTCAAGTATAGAATTAATCAGAAGCATTTGCGAATATACAATTGCAATAATCATAGTGAGTGGATTACTTTTCTCTGCTGATAGAATAAATACAGACAAAACATCTAAGCTATTTAAACAGATAATCCTGTTAATCTCAGATATGAGTTTCAGTATTTATCTATTTCATATACCTGTATTGTTTTTCTTTCATCAGTTATCATTGAATTGCCATATTCATATTATGATAATTCTTATATGTTTACTGATATTCAGCATTATAATACCATTAATTATGGGATACTCATGTCGGAAAATGAGATGTGAATTTATGATCGGAGAATTAAATGGACGTATTAGGGCGCTTTCAGTTTAAATTTTTGCAGGCAAAATACAGTCTTCAATTAAGTATTTTTCCTGAAAAAAGTATAGTTATAAATGGAATATTTAAACCTCATGGGCTCAATTTGATGAATGAAAATTGGGGCGATGATATAAATATTATCCTTCCGACTCTAATCAGTGGTAAAACTGTTATACCATATAATTTATTGTTTCCGTGGATAAAAGGAAAAACGTTGGTGAATTATATGTGTATCGGAAGTATAATAAATTGGTTGACAACGCAGAATAGTGTAATATGGGGTAGCGGGGCGATAAACGCGGATTATCCACTTTTGGCAAAACCACAAAAAGTTTTGGCTGTAAGAGGCCCAATGACAAGAGATTTCCTGCTTAGCCAAGGCATTAACTGCCCGAAAGTTTATGGAGATCCCGCATTATTATTACCAAAATACTATAATCCAAATTTTAAAGAAAAATATCGTATCGGGCTAATCCCCCATGTATCGGAAAGAGACCATGAAATTATACAGCAATTGGCAATAAATAAAGAGATAAAAATAATTGATTTAAGAAATTATAATAACGACTGGCGAAATATAATCGATCAGATCAATCAATGTGAAATGATTGTTTCATCTTCACTACATGGTTTAATTATTGCAGAAGCCTATAATATCCCAAATGTATGGATTCGATTATCGAATAAGATAATTGGTGGGGAATTTAAGTATCATGATTTTTTCAAATCAATTGGACAGGATCGAGAAGCAATGCAAAAATCAGAGATAAAAATAAACCGTATAGAGGCACAAATATTAAAATGGCGCAAGAAAAAGATTGATTTAACACAACAATTAATGGATTATTGCCCTTTCATCCAATGAGATTCCTTATTTATTTTGAGAATATAATCAATCCTTTTAAAGGAGGGACTGAACGAGCAGCCCATAATTTGGCGTCTTGTTTGCACCTAAAAGGCCATGACATTATTACCTTGGCAAAATATAGGTCTGAAGAGCGATGTGATTTCCCCATTTTTTATCTCCCGTCACAAGACATAATCTCAAACGACAACATTGAATTTATTGAAAAAGTAATTAATGAAAATCAGATCGATGTATTGATCAATGAGGGAGGAAATACATCCGATGTACAATTATTCAACCATTTGAAATTAAAGACTAAAGTTCAGATAATTACGTGTTTGCATTTTGCCGCTTTCCAAGGATTCGGGAAAGAATATTATGCGGATTTTGATTTAAGATCTCTAACTAGCGTCTTTAAGATATTAAAAAAACCGATTAATCAGTATAATGCACTGAAGTTGTTTAGGTCAAATTATACAACAATTTTGGAATACTCGGACGAGTTTATTGTACTCAATGAGGAATTCAAAAAGCAGATCGTTTTTCTAACCGGATTAAAAGAATATTCATCAAAGATCAAAATAATCCCCAATATAAATATTTTAACTCCTGAAAACTTTATCAAAAAAAAAGAGAATATAATATTATATGTCGGAAGACTTCAATATGAGACCAAGCGGGTTGATCGGTTAATAAAAGCATGGTCAATTGTAGAAAATAATTTGAATAATTGGGATCTTGTAATACTTGGTGATGGCCCTGACCGAAGATGGTATGAATCATTGAGCGATAAAATGAATTTGAAACGTGTACATTTTGAGGGGCGAAAAGATCCGACAGCGTATTACAAAAAGGCTAAAATAATAACATTAGTGTCGACTCATGAAAGTTTTGGGATGACGTTAGTAGAAGGAATGGCATTTGGATGTGTTCCTGTCGTGTTTAACAGCTATCCTACGGCTTCAGAGATTTTAGATGACGGGGAATGTGGCGTTTTAGTAGAACCTTTTAAGTTGGCAGATTATGCAGAGGCATTACGGGGTCTGTGCATGGCTCCGCATAAATTATCAAAATTATCTGAATTGGCAATAGTAAAGGCATATCAATATACTGGAGACCAAATACTTCCTCTATGGGATAAACTGATTCAAGGAAAATGGAGCTAATGAAGACAACAAAATCACAATCCCGGTATCGCGAGATTGATATTATCAAGGGGATTACAATTATTTGGGTTGTATTAATGCATTTGGAATTGAACCCTCCAATTCCTGATGCAGCCGCTCAAATGGGAATATTTTTCCTGTTTTCAGGATTTTTCTTTAATCCCATTAACACTAAAGCTTTGATTATCAAGAAATATAATTCATTAATAATCCCATTACTTTGGTTTTGGCTTATATCTTGGTGTGTAGCACTCTTTAAGTTTGATGTTCCAAGATATATATCCGAACAACACATTGATCTAAGTCATACATTTGGTCTGCTGACAAATTATTCTTATTTACGTGTCAATATACTGTGGTTTTTAATGGCTTTATTTACGACTCATATATTATATAATTATCTTTTTTATCATATAAAATGTTACAAGAAAGAATTGGTTATCATATTAATTGCAATAATATTATATTTGTCAGGATCGCTTTTGACCGGATTAAAGCAGCATGAGCCATTTCATACTATATACGAGAATCCATGGTTCCCTATAGGACCATTCTTGGTATATCAGATATATTTCGTAATTGGCTGGTATTTTAAAAAATACTTTTTGTCAAATTTTAAATATTGGCCATGGCTAATTAGCTTTATTGTCTATTCTATCATCTTTAGATGGATTCCAATTCCATATTTATTAAAAATTGTTCCCTATACAATAATGTTGACAGCTTTACTTTTGGGGATTTTCCGAAGTAATAAAATATCAGAATTGTTCAGCATTTTTGAATTTTTTGGAATTAATTCTATTATAGTTTATGTGACGCATATGTTGATTATATATAGTCCTTTTTGTCAAAATATCATATCTTCAAACGGACCCGTTTTCGGTAGATGGCTGGTTTTTGCTATAATTGTATTAATAGAAGTACCGATTATTATTTTAATTAATAAATATGCACCCTTCCTTATAGGAAAGAAAAAAATTGCCTGATGAACTATCCCAGAATTGCAATATATTACAAAAGTTTAGAAAATGTAGGTGGAATAGAAAGAGTCATAATTGAGTTATCACGAATATTTCAAACTGTATCGTCAAATATAGTTCTCTTAACATCTGAGCCAATTGCGTTCTTGGCAGACAAAATTCAATGTAATACAGCTGTTTTACCAAAAGACAGCGAACGTTCGACAACATTGAAGCGAATTTTAGAAGAGATGCAAGCTGAATGGCTGATAGTTCATGATCCATCAAGCATCACCCTATTGAATGATATCGAGGTGGCACATATGCTTAATTGCAAAGTTGCTTTAATGGTGCATTTTTCGTTTCAATCCCCTATAATATTTAACGAGGCAGCCTCTTTATACTCTTCAGTGCTATCGGTAGGATCCAAAGCAGATGCTATCGCTTGTGTTTCAGCTTTAGATGCTGAATGTTGGAGTTCATTAGGTCTGAATGCATACCATGTGCAAAATCCCTTTATACATAACCACGTCTCATTGGATAACAACACTCGCAAAAATCCACATGAAATTATTTGGATTGGTAGAGGTGTTCCCCAAAAAAGACCATTTGACGCAATAAAGATATTACATTTAGTTACTCAGAAAATTCCAGATGTCCATTTGGTAATGGTGGGTGTTGGGCAATTAAAACATGCATTAAAAGAGGAAGCTGAAAGGCTAAATATCGCTGATAATGTCATTTTCATTGAACAAACTTCAGACCCGGAGAAATTTTATCAGACTGCTTCTCTCCATCTTCTAACATCAATAACAGAATCTTTTTGTCTTGTACTTGCCGAGGCAAAACAACACGGGATTCCAAGCGTAATGTATCGAATACCATTTCTTGATCTCGTTGCTGATGGTAAAGGAATTATTAGCCATGAACACGGAGATGTAGCGGGTATGGCCGATAGTATAGTAAATTTATTCTTAGATGCTTCGAATTTAAATAAATTAAGCCAAGAAGCTCGTGAATCCATAAATAAATTTAACGATGCAAATGTTTTGGATAGCTGGTACCAGCTTTTCTATAAAAAGCGGAATTACAACAACTCCATTTCTCCATATGCTATTTCCGAATTGGTACGTGCATGGAATTTACAATTGGAGGAAAACAAGTGGAAAATTGATTTTTGTGACTATATGGAAAAAATACTATTCCACAAATTTAAATCCTTTGCCTCATTTATGACCAAGGGCTATAGAATATTAGCATATGTAAAAAGAAGTTTGAAATGAAAATTATATTTGGTTTTAATGATATCAGGCAAGATGGGATGGGGACCGAAGCCATCAATCTAATGCGAACTCTTCGGAAACAAGGGATCGATGTCCAACCCATCCACGCTTGGAATAAGATCCTGATTCCAGGATATGTTGAAGAATTTCATCCTATTTTTATCCGAGACCAAGAAGAGGAACCATTGGTAGAAGATATAATTGCAGACATGGTTACTACAATTAATAATGATGTCTCATGTTCTATATTCTCTCATTTCGGTTCCCCTAATTGGGCTTGTGTAATACCCTATCTAAGAGACGATATAAGAGTTGTGGTTTCAGTGCATAGTATCACACCTTCCGCATTAAAAATTGCTTTAGCTTATCATGAAAGAGTCTCTGCCTTTGTTGCTATTAGTTGGGGAATACGTGATAGGCTTTTGAAAGCACTAAAAAAAGAGCACAACAAAATAAATTTGATAACAAATGCAATTGATACCACGCTCTATTCTCCATCCTCATTTTCAAATGCAAATCATGATTCTTCAAAAATCATTTTTTTCGGTAGGATCGAAGATTATACGAAAGGATGCGATAAAATTCCTCAAATTGCAAATATTTTAAAAAAACAGGGGGTTAAATTCGAATGGGACTTTTATGGTTATTTCCATTGGGGGTATGAAAATCGATTTTATAAACTAAATGAAAAATATGGTGTTTCAGATGTTATTAAATATCGCGGATGTTTAAATCCATCTGAAATTCCTGGAATATTATCTCAATACGATATAATGGTTATGCCATCCAACCATGAAGGGTTTGGATTAGCTCTTGCAGAAGCCATGGCTGCCAGTTTATGTTGTGTAGCTTCTCATATTCCAAAGGTCACCGATATGATTTTGACCTCTGGAACAGAAGGTTTTCTTGTGGAGCGTAATGATATCGCCGGCTTTGCAAAAGCAATTAAAACGTTATGTGAAGATCGTTCGTTGAGAAAATTAATTGGTAAAAATGCAAGGGAAAAAGTTTGCACACAATTTAGTTTGCAAAAACAAGGTCTTGAATATGTTCAATTATTTTCAAGTATAATAAACTCTCATGACTATCGTCTGATTCCAAATCCAACATCATTGGATAAATTTAAAATGCCTGAGATAGTGAAATCGCATAAATTAGCTCGAATTTTGCCTATCTGGCTAAAACGATTCCTGAAAAGAATCATATAGTATCTAAAACTCAAGATGAGCACATATATAATCATCACTCCATTTTTCCCTTCTGACACAAATTTTAGAGGTCCATTTGTATATGACTTTGCTAAAGCAATAATAAATAGTGGCAAATTTGATAAAGTCTTAGTTTTTGTACCGAAAGCATTATCCGACAAACGACAAGAATACACCTATCAAGGTATAAACGTACGACTATTCCCGATAATTCAAATGCCCTCCTATTTACTAAATGGCATTTTGAATTTTGTAAATAAATCATTATTTTTAAACGCATTAGATAGGCTTAAGATAGATTTTGATGATATTACAATAGCGCATTCTCATACCGGGCCATTAGGCATTTTTGCTTTAGCATTAAAAGAAAAGAACCACCGGATAAAAACACTTCTCCATCATCATGATCCAGATCCATATACCATTTTGAATGGATTGTATGCAGGTAATCTAGCAAATTTATGGGTACGAGCTAAAAATAGCATTAAAATATTTAAAAATATAGATGTCCATGTTTGTATCAGTAATTATGTCAAACGGAACCTTGTTTCTTTCCCGGATTTCGGCGATCAAGAACATTTCCAACCATATAGAAATAGATTGAAGCAAGCTAAGATCTTGAGGTTAAAGGCTCCTTTTATGAAAAATATAATTGTTTTACACAATGGAGTCGATCTGTCTAAGTTTAAACGATCCGATATCAATAGATGCACAATAGATTTTAAAATTGGATGTATTGGCAATTTTATTGATTGGAAAAATCAACTGACTTTATTGAAAGCAACGGACCATTTAGTTAATATACAAAATATTAAAAATATCAAGATCCAACTTATAGGGAGTGGCCCATTAATAAATGATTGTAAGGAATATGTTGAAAAATCGGGAATAGACAGAAATGTCGAATTTTTAAGGGAGGTGGATCATTCTGTATTACCAACACTGATAAATACATTCGATTTATTTGTATTGCCAAGTTATTTTGAAGGTTTTGGTTGTGTTTTTGCTGAAGCGGCGGCTTGCGGAGTTCCATTTGTTTGTTGTATTGATCAAGGAATTTCAGAATATCTTAATGAAGATCAAATACTTAAGTGGGCTATAAGCCCGATGGACCATATTCAGCTGGCAAAGATCATACTTAGACAAATGCAAATACCACAAGCTCAGACATATAAATATCCATTTGATATAAATAGCTTAGTATCCAAATTCCTAACTGATATCGGAGTATGAATCAGTCTGTACGTTTCATCAGAAACAATTGGTTAGCTATTAGCATGGTTTTGATTCCATCCGGTTTATTCTTGGGGCCAATGCCATATAGCTCGGTATTGTACTATATTTTACTGACTTTTTTATCGTTGTTGTCGATAGTCAAACAACAAGGAGTATCTGGAAGTGCGGTTATTTTTATAATTGTATGCGCGTTGAGTATATTATTGGGAAACCCGTCTCCGATTTTTAACTCTTGGATGCGTTGGGGGTTATTTGTTTTATTGCTTACTGCCTATTTCCCTGTCTTTCGGTCAAATTATTTTGATAATCTAAGAG
>CAQBGY010000085.1 GCA_948759685.1 uncultured Eubacterium sp. | reverse complement strand
CCCATGCCACAAGGGAGGCAAAGCGGACTTCCGCAAGGCTCTTGGATAAGGTGGCGGGCAACGATTAGATACATTCAGAAAAAACTTTCCCTTGTAAACTGCCCATAAGGGCAAAAACAAGGGAAAATACATATCAATTCACTGTATGAGGCTTAAAAAGCCTTGAAAAATAGGGAAAATTCTATAAATTCATCTGCAAATTATGATTGGTATTCTTATTTTTCTAAAACATTTACTAAAAAAACCAGACACCTTAGATATATCACTTGGGTGTCTGGCTGAATTTCATTGATCTATTTCAAATTGAATCATTTGCTTTAATCTTTCAACTTTACCGGATCAATAATAAACACAGTCTTTGAAGATAATCCTCTTTTCAAAAATACCTTTACATATGCTCTCCATTTGTTCTTATCTGATTTCAAGCGAGGAGTACGATAACCACCTGCAAAAGCTTTATCTCCAATATTCTTTACCTTCAGCTTTTTCGACTTAACCAAAATGTACCGTAACTTTTTACATTTATAAAATGCCTTTTTTCCTATTTTCTGAACATTCTTTCCAATCGTCAGCATGGTCAGTTTTTTACAATTTTGAAAAGCACTATTACCAATCTTAGTAACATATTTTTCGATAGTAACAGTCTGTAATTTCTTATTATTTTTAAAAGCATTATTAGCAATAGAAGTTACCTTATACCGAACACCATTATATTTGACCTTTGCCGGAATGGTAATAGTCTTCGCATTCTTCTTGGTACTTTTCACATATTCAACCATAGTTTTCCCACCAGCAGATGTGATTTTATACCATGTGGAAGCTACCTTGAATTTCATACCTACCCCTACTTTAGTAGATTCAGAAGCAGAAGCATTATTGGGTTTAGAAGTCGGCTGTGGCGTCGGTTTAATTATATCTATGGGCTTTGTAGTAATTTGTGGTACATTTGTCGGATTTTGAGACGGTGACAATGTTGTTATTGGTTTATTAGTTGGTGCAATCGTCTGTTTGGGTGTTTCTGGCGGCTCTGTCGTTTCTGTTCCTTGTTCATCCTCCGAATCAGACACTCTCACTTCACACGTTGTCGATATATACGATGTTGAAACAGTAAGAATAACCCGTCCTTTCTTTAAAGCTGAAATATATCCATTTTCTACTTCTACTATACTATTGTCTGAACTTGACCAATGTATTTCTTCAGAAATACTACTGCCAGTTTGTTCCAATTTTACTTGTTTTTTCTCCCCAATTTTCATGTTTATAACACTTTCAGCCAAAACCAATTCTTTACTGCTTATCGTATTTTGATATCCTTTATTCTTTTTTATATAGGTCTCAGCAACAGAACCTTCAACATACTGAAACTGTGTTTCTAACGATAAACTTTCAAATGCATTGTCACTAATCATCAAAACTGTTGCAGGAATAAATATGGATGTTATATTTGGACATGAAGAAAATATATCATCTCCCAATTCCTCAACCCTATATCCATCAATATATGATGGTATTTCATATACCTGATTACTTTTCAAAGAAAATGTTGATGTTCTCAGCATTGGCGTACTCGCTCCATTAATAGAAATAATTTTAATACCACCAGTCCCTTTCTGCTCAAAAAGAATATTCGGTATGTACTTAGTATAAAATATTGTATTCTTTGTAATTCTTATACTTGCATCCACAACATCTTTATATTCCGAATCCGTATACCATAATTTGACGGGCAAATAACCACTTTTGGATGGAAGTTCAGGAAATTGAAGAGTTGCATTTTTGGGGGTTATCTGTGCATATAACGTAAAACGACCATTAGGGTTTTGTACTTTAAAAATCACAAGACAGTCATTCTCATTTTCATCAGCTCCAGAGTCATGATACCACTGAATACGTGCAAATGCTGATTGATTGTTTAATACAACATCCACGTACTCTTCATCTGTTTTACATTTTTCTTCAATAAATTGCTTTTTCTCATCTTTTGTTGAAGCATGATTTAAATTCAAATAGCTATTAGCCATATCATAATGTACCCGTTTTACACTTATATACGGTCCTGTTTCAATTCGCATTAAAATATCAGTTGCAATAACCTCGTTCCATTGTCTACAAACACTGATGCCATACGTATATAAACTTGTTATAAACTCTAACCCCCCATTTACTGCACGATATGCTTCTTTACCTTTAGAATCTAAACACGATGCTGCTACATTTTCAAATGCTTCCGACGCCGCCTCATCTATTCGATCTAGCATATATAAATAAACGTTCAGCTGTGCCAATTCGTCCGTTCCACAAATTGTATTCATTAAATGTATCGTTGTACTCTTCGTAACATCAATTAATTTGTAAATTTTCTCTCCCAATAAAAGTTTCACCGCAGTTCCAATCACCATGTTAATCGTTTTTTTTACTATCTCTTGCAAAGCGGTTTCCATTGCTATCAATTGCACTAATTTCGTCGAATCAACATTTATATTTTTTATAATTTCATCTAACGCTCTTTGAAACGCTGGAATATCGTTATATATGGATGTATTTTTCATTTTATATAAAAATGCTTTCATATCCGTATCAACTAACTTTCGTAGTTTAATATATTTTACGTAGTTGTCTACAAATTCTTTTACAGTCATAGCCGTATCTGCCAAGCCTTTCACCACTTTAGTCAGTTCTTCCTTATTCGTAAGTTCTTCTGTTTTTGCAATCTTTTCTATCATTTGATTTAAATTATTTTGTACATCAAAGGTAAGGCTTGCGTCTAAATCTGCAAGATTATTCTTCTCTATAAAATCGCACAGTTCATTACTCAATTTAATGGAATCTTTTTCCCAATTTTCAATTGCTGAACTATTGGCTGCATTCTGAAATAAAACATCCAGTATAACTGTCTCCCAAAC
The DNA here is from genome assembly GCA_948759685.1 of uncultured Eubacterium sp. Next base: position 7,799 of record CAQBGY010000085.1, on the reverse strand, counting down.
TTGTGCATCATCTGTAAAACCAAACTTCTTATTCCATCCGAAACTTAAAATATTATTCAATACATATTGTGTTGGCGTATAATTATCTTCAATTTCAGAATAAGTCATATAAGCACCGATAATATGAGATGCATTAGTGCTATAATATAGTGCCTGATATTGATCATATGATAGTATATTATCTAATTCACCTTCCACATCATCTGAATCCCATTCACAAATAAAGCCCTGTGCTTGGATTCCATTAGAATCGCCATCGTTCCATGTATCATCCCATTCACCTTTGTTGCCAGTAATGTGTATGGGACTGCTTCTAGTATACATTTGTAGGTACATTCCGTTATTGTTTCCGTTGGGCTCTCCATCTGCCCAGTTCGTATAAGCGAATGTTTCGTCTGTTACCCATTGCCATTGGTTATTATTTATTTGTGCCCCCATCCAATAACTTTCAAATGTAGCATTGGTTAAAAGTGTTTCTACAATTTTCTGCTCATCATAACTAGTAATTGTTACTAAATGCCCCCCGACTGATTCACAATAAGATTTAGCTTGATCCCACTTCATTTTTTTGTCATATCGTATATATGTATGACCATTATATTCAGCTCTTGTATTATTGTTTTCACTATTAATATCTTTGGTGTATATATTAGTTTTTTTGATTACTAATTCACCTGATGTATTATATACATCTAAATTGCTAGCTATTACAGATGTTGCATAATCTGTGAAAAGACCATAAGAACCTATTTGTTCCCATTGATTATTGCTCAAACAATACTGATTATAGTCATTTTGAGATTCCGCATCTCTTAAATACAATCCTTTATCCCATTCTATCCATGCATTTTCAGCATTTTTGGATATGTCACATGTTGTCATTTCTATTCTATCATTTCGATAACCTTCTTTGAAAATAATCCAATATTTTTGTCCGGTGCTAGGATAAGTTTCTGGTAAATCATAGGCTAAATCATTTTCGGATGCCTGCACATGTTTTTTGCCATTTAAATTTTCTGCATCACATAGAACGGAAATAATTGCAAAACAAAGTATCCATGCTAGTATTCTCTTCCATTTAAGTTTCATGTGATTACCTCTTTTCTTTTTTGCTTAATATATTAGCATATTCTAGGCAGCGTAGCAAGATAAAATATCTCGTTTCAGTTTATCAGAATGACTGTGGATATGGTTGGGAACTGGCAGGATAAACCTGAATAAAAAGGTGGAAAAACAGGTGCTTTGTGTGACGTTCCTTGCTTTTTTAAGGATTTTACCCACAATTCGTCCCTGCGCAAGTTTATCTTTAGAAAAACATGGTGCAAAGAATGCCTGCTGGTGGATAACTTTTGTGCTTAGACAAAAAAACGTCACATTTTTTATATTTGCTACCATCAACACATCCGTGATTACCACGAGAAATTTAAGGGGTGGCTGAACTGTCACTTTCTTTTTCTTTATACGTATTAAAAAGATACGTTTCCAGATCCCCTTATTCCCACGCAGGAAAATAATCTCCACCGCCATGTCCTGGCTTTTGCCAAAAATATGTTCAAAATAATCTCCAATCCGACAGTCTGCCCTTGTCTGCTATTGGTTATATTGTTCCAATGTCTCTGAAAACTCCGCCTTGTAGACCACTTTCACATCCCACAGGAAATTAGGAGTGTCAAAGAGCAAGACAATGTTATCCTTACTGTATTTCTTTGAGCGGTATCGGCGCAGATTGTGCCTTGCCACGTCGGACAATTTTGCTTTGCTGTTGATTGTGCTTTTTCCGTTATTGATGTGTGAGCTGTATGATACTGCCACCATCACATTTCCTCTTTCAACTGGAGAAAAATTTCTCTTGCCTATCATTTCCTTTCCGATTGGTATCTTTGTCGAAAGTTACACGTCCAGATTTTCCGAAAGGTACTTGGAAACGGGGCGGGGCGAGGTGCTCTGCCGATAATGATAACCCCCTAGCGTTTTTGTTGAGCCAAAAACGCGGAAGCTCTCCGAGGGTGCAAGACATCTGGTGGATGTCTGTTATGCACCGACCGAAGCGGAGCGTAGACCTGTCGGGGACATATATTTCTCCTGCCTTTGATAGTGTCTGCACCTTTACCTACTGCTGTTGTATCTGCAAGCCAAGCTGTTCCTATTTTGCCCATATGCCTTCCAGAGCGAAACGCTGCGGATAAGTAAAAAGTGACAGCATGGTGCAGGCATAAGTAACAGCACTTGACTATTTCTTTAATTTAGGTGCAGGCATGGTGACAGCAAAATTCCCCAAAATGCAAGTATGGGTACAGGCAAAGCTGCCAAAAGTGCAGGCACAGGTGCAAGCACCTGTTTGTTTCTCGAAAATTCCGGTGCAAGCACAGTGACAGACTGTTCTGCTTCTACGTATTCCCTTACATGGTGTAGTTTTGGTGTAGACCTACCCCAAAATGATGTAGGAATGGTGTAGGATTCCCCAAAAGTGATGTAGGAACGGTGTAGAAAAAACCTACATCATTCCTACACCAAATCTACACCTTCCTGCTTTAACCGAAAAAAAAAATTGGTTGATAACCAGAGAAGTCTGTGATACACTTATCTTGCGTGTAGGTATATAAGCCATCCTGCCAGATGGCTGGACTTCGGTCTGATTACCACGGGGCAGCCGTTATGGTTGCCCTTTTCAGTTTTTAACCGCTTTGACATCATGCTCATTCCGCAGGTTTCTGCCCTCATTGGCAGCCATGAAACCCTCTAAATTGCATTGAACGTATTTTGAAGTTTCGTATATGTTAAAAATTCTGTAAATAATCACAACCATATATTTAATGTGTTGTTTATATAATTATTCACCATTTCTTTGTTGCCCTTTTCTAATTTTGATGCCAATCCGGAAAGAGAGCTACTTTGTACCTGAATCATTTATATAAAAAGACAAATCAGCGAAAATTTCATCAAAGGTAGCATTATAGAGTTCTTTAAGAGCTAAGAGGACACTTACCCTGATATTGTGACGCCCCAATTCTATTTGAGAAACAATCTCACGGCTCATAGTGAATCCCATTACTTGTAGTTTTACAGCAACATCCTCTTGAGATAACTTGTTCCGCAGGCGCAAGGCTTTCAAATTAGAGCCTATGGAAATATCCTGATTAATAACAAACGACATAAATATTTTCCTTCCCGATTTTTTTGGAATAAATTCATTCCAATATTGATTTTAGCGAAGAAATAGTGTAAAATTGGAATGAAATCATTCCATATAAATATTTAATTACAGTAAAAAATAAAAACAATAATATGGATATAATGGAAAATTAATTTATATTATTAGCAAGAAAGTTAGTAAACATACAGGAAATGAGAGATTTTAAAAAGATAGTCTGTCGTGTAAACATACAAGAAATACACTTTTTTAGATTATATTGACCTTGCAAGTTGGTTTTTGTATGTGCTAAAAATTTTGTAGATAATTACAATCATGTATTTACCATGTTGTTAATATAATTTATTCGCCTTTTTTATTGCTCCCTGCTGATTTTGACGACAATCAGAAAAGAGAGCTACTCTGTACCTGAATCGTTTACCCAAAAAGACAAATCAGCGAAAATTTCATCAAAAGTAGCATGATAAAGTTCTTTAAGAGCCAAGAGAACGCTTACCCTGATATTGTGACGTCCCAATTCCATTTGAGAAACAATCTCACGGCTCATAGTGAATCCCATTACCTGTAGTTTTACAGCGACATCCTCTTGAGATAACTTGTTCTGTAAACGCAAGGCTTTCAGATTAGAGCCTATAGAAATATCCTGGTTAATAATAGATGACATAATTGTTTTCCTTCTCAATTTTTTTGGAATAAATTCATTCCAATATTGATTTTACCGAAAGAATAGTGTAAAATCGGAATGAAATCATTCCATATAAATATTTAATAGACAGCGAAAAATATAAACAATGATATGTACATAACAGAAAATAAATTAAATTATTAACAAGAAAGTTGGTGAATATGTAGGAAATAAGAGATTTTAAAAAGATAGTCTGCCATGTAAACATATAAGAAATACGCTCTTTTATGTTAGATAGCATTGACCTTTCAAGTTGGAGTGAGAAACCGACTGATGACAGCTATGGGAATAGACTGCAAAAGCTAAGAAACCTATATGGGAGTTTTTAGAAAATTTGTATCCAGATGGAGATAAAAAAGATAAAATTTACGACTTGATATGTAATGTTATACTTACAAATCAGGAAGTTTACACAGAATTAGGAATAAAACTAGGAGCAAACCTGATTTTTGAGCTCCTCAAATCAAACCCATTAAAGGAGCAGGTAGATGAAGAAGATAACAAAGAGAGATAAACAGACAATCCAGTTTCTAAAATGGATAAATAAATACCCCGGATGGTGGCAATTAATATGTACCCCAAATGATGAACATATGAATATAAAGATGATGGATATGTTAATAAAGCATTTGGCACAAGAACAGTTGTATGAGATTATATTTGTGCTGCTAATGGTACACAGAAATGAAATGTATGTGAAAGATGCTTTAAATTCTATGCTACTTGATATGATGACAGAGAACTGGGGAGGAAAAAAGAAAGACAGGAAACAGATGATAAAAGACATCCTTAAACATTTTGAATAAGAAAACAGAAAGGGAAATCAACTGAATAAGAATGGTTTCTGATTCTTATGCGGAAAAACAGAAAGTGGATTTTTTGAGATTGCTATTGCGGAGAAAAATTTCCCCAAAAGCAAAAACACCCATCTATAATATGGCGAAATTATATGTTAATTGCCATAAAATACGGCGGTCCGGCACAGGATTCCAACAACGGAACGGAGTTTTTTGTAGATGTGGTACTGAAAATATAAGAGGGTTCAGCATCCCTCCCACACTCAGATAAATTCAAAATCATCTTTCTCCGATTCAAAATACTCCATGAATGAAAGATACAATTCTTCTGGGCGGTCCGGCAGGTAATCCTCATAACTGGATATATCCTGAACGGTATGGTTGCTGTATTTGATATGCACCTGCCATGATGGTCTGCCCTTCGGTTCTGCTGGCAGAGCCTCCTCTTTTTCCTCCAAATCATCTACATAGATACCTTCCTCCAGAAGAAGAATATCCGTAAACAAATCATCTTCATCAGGATTCAGGCAATAATCCTGCTTCCACATAAAGATTTCCAGCGTATGTACGATATACCGCAGCAGCTTCGCCATCTTCCCACCGTCCAGAACAACAGACTGCTCCCCACTGTCTGCATAGAAGTCCGTCATGGTCAGGATACGGCTTTTCCTGTCAATGGTAAAAAGGCGTTCAGCCATTTCCATACCGCTGTACCCGTCATAAACCTCTGTATGCACTTCAAAAGACAAGGTATTGATGACAAGCTGCTTTTTCATGGCATTGCGTTCCGCATAGGGAAAACATACATGATAAATTTCCCTTGCCATGTCTGCCACTTTCGGGCATTTGTCGTGCATTTTGCCTTGCAGCCATTTCTTCTCGCCGTCGGAAAGCCGCCGCATAGGAAAATTCATCATCTGGTTGATGTCCATTGCCGCCATTTTTTCGGCAGCACTTAAACGGGAACAGGTTTTGCAGATATGGGCGGCATGGTCTTTCCCAGAAAACTTCTCGTCTGCTTTATATTCGCCGCATATTTTACAGTAATGCCCATATGGGCGGTTTTTCTTTTTTGACATATCAGATTCCTCCATTTCCTTCACCTATTATACAATGAACCGTCAAAACTTCAAAGATAGCTACGGACTGTTTTAAAAATTCTTTATGCCGGATTTGTTTTTTGACATATTTTCTTTGAGCGTCCGTGTGCATACAAAAAACAGGCTTGCCCTGCCCATATGGAAAACGGATAAGGGAAACCTGTTCTGCTGTGATTTACTCTGTTTCTGCCAGTCCAAGCCGTGCAAATTCTTCGTCGCTCATATCCCGCAGCTTGCCGGCCACCCTGCCAGACAGTTCCGCCTTTTTCTCTGTAAGGCGGGCTTTTAAGTACAACTTTTCGGTTCACTTGTCCTGTGCCTTTTTCTTTTCCTCTTTCTGTGCTTTCTCCCCTTCGCCATTGTTCAGGATATTATCGACCATATTGAAGTTCTGTTCTTCCATTTCCTCTTTTTCTAGTTATCTGTAAAACATATTTTAATATATTTCTATCTCAAAATCGTATCATTTTAATACGTTTTTATTTGTTATTTATATGTTTTAAAACCTGTTGTACCCAACAAATATTGTATCAATGTCATACATATTATTATAATATGCCATCATAAAGCCGTCAATATATTTTTTTGCCGTCACAGGATAACCGCATAAAAAGTTATTACCAATAAAGGGTTTTTATAACCTGTTTTTTTAGTTTGATGCTTTATATAATGCTGCCTTTATGGCATCAGATGACAAGGCTGATAATATATTTTCTAACTCTTTTTCACAGTCCCTTGCTATTGTTTTCCTTATTCTTTTAAGGCTCTGGCTGTATAATGTCTGCACAATGCGCAGTACTGCCAGTGCTATTTTTTTTAACATCTGCATATTTTTTGCACACGTTTTTTCTGCTGTTGTATTATAATCATCTTTAAATGTAAAATCCAGATGCCAGTGCAGCTTGTTTTCCACTCTCCAGTGCCCTCTTGCTGCTTTTGAAAAAAGTTCCACATCCACTGGCAGGCTGCTTATGTAATACCTTTTTTCCTCCACTGTTTTGCCATCTGGTTTTTCCAGTTTCTTTTTTACCATTCCAAATGTTGCAAGCCCTTTCCATTTCTTTTTGTCTTCATACCATCCTGTTTCATCTGTCTGGTAATATTCCCTTGTTACTATGCCCCCGTGTTCTTTTTCCACTGTTTTCTTATAATATCCTGGTATTTTTTCCAGTCCTTCCAGTATCCCATCTGAAAAATATTCCTGCACTTCTTTATAAAACAAAGGATGGTTCCCTTTTAATGCTGCCACATAATCCCCTTTCCCACGTATAACTGATTCCACAGTTTCTTTCTGGGTATTAAGGGCATCCCATGTCACAATTTTTCCTTTTAAATCCATTTTTCCCAGCAGTACCGGCCCTGCTGGTATTTCATTTGTTTTTTCCTTTATAAATTCCTGCCCTATGCAGAAACCACAGCCTGATGAATATAAATTTAATGTATGCAGTGCTTTTATTTCCCCTTTACTGCCAGATACCCTTTTTGAAGCCCTGCTTTCCTTCCCGTCCATTGAAAGGATTTCCTTTTCCTGTCCATATCCCTTAACAGCAGTGTGTACATCATTTACCAGTTCCTCCAGCGACTGTACAACAGCCTGGTAAAAATATGCAGCATCAATATTTCCTGCCACTACCCTTATAGTATCAGAAGATGGCACACCGTTAGGAAGTTCCAGGTATTTCTTAAGCCATTTTTCTTTCTGGCGTGCAAAATCCGCTATTTCTTCCCATTCATTGCAGTCCGCAAGAAAACCAAGGATACATATGGAAAGTATATCCTGGAGCTTGTGTTTCACATAAGACGGATGCCTGTAATCTGGTACTTTTGCTGCCTCTTTTGAAAGACAGCGGATAAAAATATCATTCCCTGTAATATCCTTTATCCCAATGCTGTAATCTTTCAATGTTTCCTGTATATCTCCAATTTTTCCTGATTTACGTGCCATAATTCCCTCCTGGTATAATTTTTATTAAAGATTATACCAGAAATATACAATCCTGGAAAATGAATAAAATTTTTATATATTATCTGGTTTTACAAAATATTTATTTTATGCGGTTATCCTG
>CAQBGY010000084.1 GCA_948759685.1 uncultured Eubacterium sp. | reverse complement strand
TTCCGATCTGTAAGAGATTGAATATTTATCTGTTACTATGATATGAATGGAGATAAAATTAATCAAACAGATAATCTGACACATGTAAAAAGTTTCGAGATTATATTTGATACAAAAGAAGATATTAATGCGGAGGATATCAAAATAAAATATCCTACCTATGCTGACTATTCCCAGATAGCATATGGAGAAACAAAAGAATTTGTTAATAAGGCAAAGACACCGTATGGCAGTAAAGAGGCAGTGCATAAATATACAAAACAGGCACCATTAGAGAAGCAGATTATAAAGACAGATGATAGTGGAACAAAAACGTATATTTCCGGTACTACAGACATTGATTTTGATGAGACAGAGGGAAAGCTGAATTACAGAGTTTTAATAAGAACAGACAAATTCCCACCGGGAGACATTGTTTTAAATGATATTATACCTTTCGGTACTGTTTTTGATAAGGATTCTATCTCTGCGGCATTTTATCAGAATGACTGGTATGAGTATACATCAATATCGTATTGGGATTCCACAAGCCAGAGCAACAGAACATATGATTTGGCAGGAAAAGATAAACCAACAGTAATCATAGATGATGGTGTGGCGGTAATTACAGTTCCTGATGGTTATAATGGAAATGGGAACAAAAATACAATATCTTTGAAATATAGCATCAATATAGCGGATGATACGATCTGGGAAGACTTAACAGTTAAAACGAGTATATATACAAATACAATAAAGTGGGGAAATTATTCATCAAAGCAAACTGCCCATGTGAACAGAAACGTAAATAAAGTCAGCAAAAATGGAATACAGTTGGTAGATGAAGATGGAAACCCGACAAATATTATAGAGTATTCAGTACTGTTGAATCCGGCTTCTGAAGATTTAATTCAAGGAAGTGATACGATTTCAGTAAAAGATATATTGTCTACCGGAAAATCAGTAAATGCGGAATTAAATCCGTCATCGGTAAAACTATATTCTTACAGCCCTAGAGCAGAGAATGGAAGAGGGGAGGAAATCTCATCAGAACGCTATTCTGTTAAATATGATTATGAGGATGATGAGATAACTTTCACCATTCCGGATAATCTGGCATGTGTTCTTTCGTATCAATATGTATTTCAAAGAGACAGCATAGCAGGAAACATACCTATATCAAATAGTGTTGAGTTGTCAGGTGATAAAATTTATAACTATGCTACAAGAACAATGCTGGCTGAGAGTTCATCGAGTGCATCGGCTACAAAAAGAAAATTAACTATATATAAAGTGGATGATAAAAATTATTTAAAAACACTTCCAAATGCGGTGTTTGAACTTGAGTATTTTGATTCGGCTTCATCCGGCTGGAAAAAAGAAAATACATATCGGACTTCAACAAATGGTATTATAGAGTTTGATTTTGCAAAAGGAGAAATAAAGCAGAATATATTATATAGACTAACGGAAACAGTACCTCCGTCAGGATATACAATGGACAATGACAAGCATTATTTTGTTTTAATGGAGAGAAATAAAACAAAAGAAGAAACTGTGTCAGTAATGGGAAAAGGTATGGCAGGAGTATCCCCGGATGTTGTGAAATTTATCAATTATAACGGAGGGGCAATTTATATCAGTAATGAGTATACGGAATTGACACTGAATAAATTGTGGAGCAATGAGGAGGGTGGAGCAGCCACCCCGAAAGAGGGCAGCATAACATTTGAATTATATAGACAGGCATATAGACTTGAATATTCTACAATTACCGTAAATGTAAAAAGCCTGGGAGGTGTGTGGAGTAAAAATATTAAGGTTGCCAAGGGCAGCGGTGCCACAATAGCTGTAAGTGGAAATTGGAATGTTCAATACACTGTTACATATAATGGCGAAGTTTCAAAAGTTAGTGCAGATGGTGCAACAGCAGTATATACCATTGGACAGACTTCGGGAGATGCTGTTGTTGAGTTTACATCAGATACATGGGTTACACCAGAAATACAATTTACGGATTACAATCAGCCGACAGTAAAAATAAAAGAAGGAGAGTCACAAAAGGTTGATACTGTAGATTTAAATGCCGGTAATAGATGGTCATATACATGGTCTGCACTTCCCAAAGAAGATGCATCCGGTAATGAATTAAGATATTCGGTTGTGGAAACATCAACAGGAAATTACACAGTAACATATTTAAATAATGAGGGAATACAAACGGGTGTAATTACTGTTACAAATGTAGTAAAAGGTTCTTATATTCTTCCGGAAACAGGAGGAAGCGGTAGAGCAGGATATATTGTTTTGGGATTGCTTCTAATGCTGATTTCGTTATTTTATTGGTATAGGATAAAGTGCAGGCATGAAAAGATAAATCAAACATTTCGATATAATGAAATCTATGGAGATATAAATTATAAATTACAGATAACAGAAAGGAAATACAAAAAAATGAAAAAATTATTAACCATATTAATGTCGTTTATTATGGCGTTCACAGTCAGTGTATCAGCTTTTGGAGCACAGAGAGCTGGTGAAAATTCAGGAGAAATTATTATTAATAATGCAGTGAAAGATCAGACATATAATGCATATCGCATTTTTGATCTAAGCTGGGACGGCTCAAGTGCTTATAACTACACCATTAACAGGGAATGGAAATCATTTGTATTGCAGAAAGACAGTGAGGGAAATTATTTATATATCGGTGTATATTTTTCTTATGATGAAAATACCGGTGCGATTACCCAGTTATCCACATCTGAATCAGAATTACAGAAATTTGCACAGGAAGCAATTGCATATGCAAGAAATAATAATACGATTGAACCGGCAGGAACAGCAAAAGGTGTAGGAGATGAGGAAACGGCAACGGCTACAATTCAAAATATTCCGTTAGGTTATTATCTTGTTGATTCTTCTGTAGGTTCTTTGGTTATTTTAAATACTACCAATACACAGATGAACGTGATGGAGAAAAACGGTGTACCGTCAATTATAAAAAGAGTTAATGAAAATTCAGTAATAGACAGTTGGCGTGACGAAAATGATGCGGACATTGGAGAAAATGTTAATTTTTCTATAACAGCAACGGTAGGAAAAGGTGCGATAAATTATTGCATTATAGATACAATGGATAAGGGACTGACTTTAAATAAAGATTCTTTTGAGATTAATTATAATAATGCAGGAGCTTCAGAGACAGGAGAACGTATTGACCCTAAATATTATACTATCAGTTATGACGGAGATGGATATACTTTTAAAATAGATTTTGAGAATGAGTTTGTATCTGCTTTGGCGGAAGGCTCAACAATTACTGTCAGATATTCAGCAGAACTTAACGAAAACGCTACGCTTGGACGTGCTAATCCAAATGTAAATTCTACCTATCTGACTTATGGTGATGGAAATACTACAGCAATGGCACAGACCAAAACTTACACATATAGATTTGGAATCATAAAGACCAATGACAGTAATATACAAATTGATGGTGCTGAATTTAAAATCTATGATTATAGAGATATTGAAAATTATGATCCTATTCGTTTGGTAAAAATAGAAAACGAAGAAGGACAGACAGTTTATAGAAGAGCGACAGCAAAGGAAATTCAAGCTGGATTGACAACAGATACTATTGTAGCCGGAAATGTATTACTGACTGGATTTGATGCTTCGACCTATTATCTTAGTGAAACAAAAGCTCCGGAAGGATTTAATAGAAGTTCTGAGGTGAAAGAAATTACGATTAGATTAAATAGTTTAGTGACAGTAGAGAAAATAAATTCAGAAGTAGAAAATGATGATGGAACAACAACAATAGTAGAGCAAATAAAATATATATCAGGTGGTGTCCAGGTAATAAACTATAACGGTTCGCTCCTTCCTTCTACCGGTGGTATCGGAACGACAGTTTTTTATATTGTAGGCGGAATTCTTGTATTATTAGCCATTGTATTGTTTGCAGTGAAATCTATGAGAAAAAAAGAGCAGAATTTATTAAAATAATTGAATGAATGGTACTGCCATGTCTATATTTGAGATTTATAGGCATGGCAGCATTCCGGCAAGGAGAATCCTGTATGAAGAAGCATTTTTCAACAATTATTTTTATATTAATATTTTTAACAGGGTTGTCTCTGCTTTTGTATCCTACAGTAAGCGACTGGTATAATTCCCTTTTTCAGATAGAAGTTATTGAGAGCTATACAAAGGATGTAGAAAAATTAGATGATGAAACTTATAACAGGCTTTTGTCTGAAGCGAGAAATTATAATGAAGCAATTTCTGAAAAGGAACAAAATTATATTTTGTCCGACAGAGAGCAAAAAGAATATAACAGCCTTTTAAATATTTCAGGCTCGGGAATTATGGGTTATATAGAAATTCCGGTTATTAATGTGAAACTGGCAATTTATCATGGAACATCAGAGGCAGTTCTTTCGTCCGGTGTGGGGCATATTCCGGGTTCGTCACTGCCGGTCGGAGGGGAGAGTACCCATTGTGTCGTTTCAGGGCACAGGGGACTTCCCAGTGCTAAATTGTTTTCTAATTTAGATGAACTGGTCATAGGAGATATTTTTACACTTTATACCCTTGAAGAAATGCTGACTTATGAGATAGATAAAATTCAGGTTGTTTTACCGGAAGAGATAGATGGATTGGCAGTTAAGAAAGGTAAAGACTATTGTACGCTTGTGACCTGCACTCCATATGGAATCAATACACATCGCTTGTTAGTAAGAGGACACAGGATTGAAAAGATTCGAGAGACAGTTGTTGCAGATGCAGTTAAAGTGGATAAAATAATTATATCATTGGTAGTAGGAATACTGCCTGCTTTGGTGATAATTATAGTAATATTAAGAGGAAAGGAGAAAGACGGTGATAAAAAAATATTTCTGTAAGAATATTTTGTTTTTATTTACATTATATATTGTGTCATTATTAATGATGTTTACTGTGTTCTCCGGTGAAAATCTTTCTTCTATTAATTTGGTTTGCAAATATAATGGGAAAACAATTGAGAATATGGAAATTCACTTATATAAAGCTGCAGATGTTATAAATGGAGAAATTATTGTAAAACCTTGCTTTGATAAAATTGCAGCAGATTTAAAGCAGCTGACAGATATGGACGATACAAAAGGTGTTGCTGAAAAGATACAGTTACTTTTAGCAGTATCTGATTTAAAACCTGATAAAATCACAGTAACGGATCAATTTGGTAAAGGGATTTTTTCTCAATTAAAAGAGGGGATTTATTATATTGAATCTGTAAAATATATAGAAGAGGAAAAAGAGTATATGATTATGCCTCTCGTGTTATCTGTTCCACAAAAACAGTCTGGAGCAAATAATGTTTATGATATTGATGCTATTCCTAAAATTGTGGAAAGAAATGTAGAGCAGACATCAAAAACAACCAATGTAATTACAGAGGAAACGACTACTGTGGAGAATACTACAGAGGATTTCACAACAAAAGAGCAGATATCAAAAGCAACAGATGATAATCCTAAATTACCACAAACAGGTCTTAAAACAATGAATGTAGTTCTAATAGGCTGTTTTGGAATTGCATTGACTTTGCTGGGAGTTAGAATATTAAAAAATGAAGAATAAAAAAAGATTTGGTAAAGTGTTGCTGGCTGTTGGAATTGTCCTTATAAGTATTTCAATGATGATGGTTATAAAATATGAAATCCATGATATGAAATCCAAAAAAATAATAACAGACGTTCTTCGCAGGATAGAAGATTATGATGCACAAAATCATGATGGCGGTACGTTATATCGTATTAATGATTCACAGTATATTGGAGTATTAAAGATCCCGTCTCTTAATGTGGTTCTGCCAATATGCGCAGAATGGAATAATGAAAATTCTGAAAAGGGAGTATGTCGATACTTGGGAAGTTTAGAAGAGAGAAATTTAATTCTGGCAGGTCATAATTATCGAAGTATGCTTAGAAGATTATCAGAGGTTGAGACGGGAAGTGAAATAATTATTATTGATATAAATCGGGAAGAGTATCATTATACTGTGACATATACAGAAGTTGTTGGAGGTTATAATAGTAAAGCGATGACAAGCGGCGAGTGGGATATGACAGTATTTACATGCACGATTCCGGGAAACTCCCGATATGTTGTAAGGTGTATATTAAATGAAAATTAAGTTGTGAACAGACATAAAGATATTTCTTAATGTCTGTTTTTTGTAGCAAAAGCCTGATAATCTTTTTTTAAAAGGCTCTGACTTGCTTTTTCTATATATATCTATTATAATTATTAAGATTATGGTATTTTCCATGATTATGCAGAAGAACCAAGCCGAAGCCACTGTAAAGGGCAGTAACAAGGAGGTATAGTTACTGGTTTTTCCAGTAGTTTCGGATTCTTCTGCGAAGAATAAATAGAAGGAGAAGTTGCTATATTATAGCAACGAAATAAAATTATGTACAAGAGTTTTAGTATGGAACTTGCTGGCAGAACTCTTACAGTAGATGTAGGAAGAGTAGCAGCACAGGCAAATGGTGCAGCATTTATGCACTATGGGGACACAACAGTTTTATCTACAGCAACTGCATCGGACAAGCCTAGAGATGGTGTAGATTTCTTTCCGCTTTCTGTTGAATTTGAAGAGAAGATGTATTCTGTAGGAAAGATTCCTGGTGGATTTAATAAAAGAGAGGGAAAGGCTTCAGAGAACTCAGTTCTTACAGCACGTGTTATAGACCGTCCTATGAGACCTTTATTTCCAAAGGATTACCGGAATGATGTTTCTTTAAATAACTTAGTTATGGCAGTTGATCCTGAATGCAGACCTGAAATAGTTGCAATGTTAGGTTCAGCGATTTCAACATGTATCTCTGATATCCCGTTTGAAGGACCATGTGCGATGACACAGGTAGGTATGGTGGACGGAGAGTATATTGTAAATCCTAGTCAGGCAGTTTGGAATGATGGTGATCTTCAGTTAACAGTTGCTTCAACAAAGGAAAAAGTTATTATGATTGAGGCCGGTGCCAATATTATTCCGGAAGATAAGATGATTGAAGCGATTTACATGGCACATGATGTAAACCAGACAATTATTGAATTTATTGATAAAATTGTAGCAGAGGTAGGAAAGGAAAAGCACACATATGAAAGTTGTGCCATTCCTGAAGAGTTATTCGATGCGATTAAGGAAATTGTTCCACCAGCAGATATGGAAGTAGCAGTTTTCACTGATGATAAGCAGACAAGAGAAGCAAACATCAAAGAGATTACTGAAAAATTAGAAGAAGCTTTTGCTGAAAATGAAGAATGGCTTGCAGTTTTGGGTGAGGCTATTTATCAGTATCAGAAAAAGACTGTTCGTAAGATGATTTTAAAAGATCATAAGAGACCGGACGGCAGAGCTCTTGATCAGATTAGACCACTTGCAGGTGAGACAGATATTGTTCCTAGAGTTCATGGTTCAGCAATGTTTACAAGAGGACAGACACAGATTTGTAATGTATGTACATTGGCTCCATTATCAGAGGCACAGAGAATTGATGGCCTTGACGAAAACGTTAAGACAAAGAGATATATGCATCATTATAATTTCCCTTCATACTCCGTTGGAGAGACAAAACCATCCAGGGGTCCGGGACGTAGAGAAATTGGACACGGTGCTTTGGCAGAAAAGGCTCTTATGCCGGTACTTCCTAGTGAGGCAGAGTTCCCATATGCTATCAGAACAGTATCAGAGACATTTGAATCGAATGGTTCTACATCAATGGCTTCTACATGTTCATCATGTATGTCATTAATGGCAGCAGGAGTTCCGTTAAAAGCTATGGTAGCAGGTATTTCATGTGGTCTTGTAACTGGTGATACAGATGATGATTATGTATTGCTTACAGATATTCAGGGATTAGAAGATTTCTTTGGAGATATGGACTTTAAGGTAACCGGCACGACAGAAGGTATCACAGCCATCCAGATGGATATTAAGATTCACGGTCTTACAAGAGACATTGTAGAAGGTGCGATTGCAAGAACAAGAGAAGCAAGATTGTTTATTATGGAAAATTGCATGAAACCAGCTATTGCTGAGCCACGTAAGGAAGTAAATGAATATGCTCCAAAGATCGAGATGATTCAGATTGATCCGGATAAGATTGGTGATGTAGTCGGTAAGAGTGGTAAAGTTATCAATGCGATTATTGAAGAGACAGGTGTTAAGATTGATATTACAGACGAAGGTATGGTATCCGTTTGTGGTGTCGATAAGGATATGATTGCAAAAGCAATTAAATATATTGAAACAATCGTTACTGACTTTGAAGAAGGTATGATGTTAGAAGGTGTTGTTGTCAGCATTAAAGAATTTGGCGCTTTTGTAGAATTTGCTCCAGGCAAAGAGGGAATGGTTCATATTTCAAAGATTGCTAAAGAAAGAGTAAATCATGTAGAAGACTTCTTAACACTTGGAGATAAAGTTAAAGTGAAATGCTTAGGCAAAGACAAGATGGGAAGAATGAGTTTCTCAATAAAAGACGCAGAATAATTAGGCAGAAATAGTTATAAAATACTTTATAACAGTATTATGTACAAAATATTTTCATAGAAATAAGGTGTCACTTTTGTGACACCTTATTTCTATGAGATTTTCTGTAGTTTTTTACTATGATCTTCTAATACTAATTTTATAACTTTTACATCTTCGACTAATGTATCAATTTGTTCGGACTTTTTTTCAAAGGTTTTATATGTTGATAAATAAACGGAAGTTAATTCGTTAATAGCTGGTAGTATTTTATTTTCTTGAGTTAATTCTACATTTTTTAATCTGTCATCTAAATTTTCTAGCCGCTTATCTACATTATCTAGTCGATTGTCTATATTATCTAGACGATTGTCTATACTGTTTAGATGGCTATATATAGGATTCAGTTTTTTATCAAATTTAGCGTCAAATTTTTCATCTAGTTTGGCATCAAGCTTTTCATCTAATTTTTCATCTAACTTTTTATCCAATTTCGTTTCTAATTTTTCTTCTAATATTGTTTCTAATTTTTCTTCTAATATTGTTTCTAGCTTTTCTTCTAATTTTGTTTCTAGTTTTTCATCTAGGGATAGTTCCAGATCATTTTTTAATTGTGTTATTTTGGTGTCAAATAAATCACTAATTTGTTCGATTGTAATATTAGAATCCATTGCCGTTACCTCCTTTCTTTGTGATTGGAGTTTCAGTTTAATACACATATTTTTATTAGTCAATAGATTCTTGGAAACATCACATAAAAAATGTAAAAACTCAATACAGTCATATAGTATAAAGATTTAAAAGGAGTACTTGCTTAATCGAAAAGGAATAGATATAATAAATTAGTTGACAAAAAAATATAATAATAGAGAAATGAATAAAAGGAACAGATTATGATATATAATAATGTTTTGGAATTTATAGGTCATACACCTATGGTTCGGTTAAACCATATGGTAGATGAAGATTCAGCAGAGGTTTTAGTGAAGTTTGAGGGGCTGAATGTAGGCGGATCTATTAAAACAAGGACTGCATATGAGATGATTAAGGCGGCAGAGGCAGCAGGAAAACTTCATGAAAATACAATTATAGTAGAGCCAACCAGTGGTAATCAGGGAATTGGTTTATCGTTAGTTGGAGCGGTAAAAGGTTATAAGACGATAATTATTATGCCGGATTCTGTGAGTGAAGAAAGAAGAAAATTAGTCAGACATTATGGAGCAGAGGTTGTTTTAATTCATGATGATGGTGACATTGGAGAATGTATTGATAAATGCTTACAGACAGCATTAGATATGGCAGAGAAAAATCCAAATGTTTTTGTTCCACAGCAGTTTGAAAATCCAAATAATGTGAAAGCACACAGGCATCATACCGGATTAGAAATTATGGAACAGGTGGAAGGTCCTATTCATGGATTTTGTTCAGGGATTGGAACAGGTGGAACGATAACCGGAATTGGAACAGTATTAAAAGCACAGAATCCTGATATTGAGATATGGGCAGTAGAGCCGGAAAATGCGGCAATACTGGCAGGCGGAAATATTGGTACACATATACAGATGGGAATTGGAGATGGAATTATTCCGGAAATATTAGATCAAAACATCTATGATGATATATATATTGTAACAGATGATGAAGCAATTAATACTGCAAAGGATCTAGCGAGAAAAGAAGGATTAATGTGTGGAATTTCCAGTGGAACAAATGTGGCAGCAGCAATTAAACTTGCTAAGAAGTTAGGAAAGGGAAAAACTGTTGTGACAGTATTACCGGATACAGCGGAACGTTATTTTTCAACCCCACTTTTTGCGTAAGCCAAGTCATGCATAAACAAGAAATCATTCCGTGTCAAAAGCTTGCTTTTGTAAACGGAAGTGATTTCTTGTTTATATAGGGCGCAGCCCGACAGCGAGAAGAAGCGAAGCGAAATCGAGCTGCATGGCTTGAGAGGAAAGCGTGATGCGAGAAGAAGCGAAGCGAAATCGAGCTGCATGGCTTGAAAGCATCCCATGTTTTACAAAATAAGAAAAGAGGATATAAGTATGACAGAAGAAAAGAAAATTAAAATCGGTAAGATATGCAATCATATTAATACAGTTTTGTTTATATTATTTTTTATTAATGTATGTGTGATACCAATTATGAATAAAATGTTTTTTATGATATCCACACCAATAATTGTAATATTGTTTTCTGTAAGTTGTATTGTCAGCCATGTTTTATTGAAAGATTATAAACCAGAATAAAAAACAATGTAGATAGAAAGAAAGACCAACTATCAAAAGTCAATAGGTAAGAGAAAATAAGTTTTTGAATA